>NZ_CDRNDK010000623.1:0-3017 GCF_977012225.1 Planomonospora algeriensis
GGCGCGGCCCCCGGACATCTGCGGCCGACACCGCACCTCGGGCGGGGGCCGCCGCCCGCGGGGCGAGACCCCGGGCCAGCCGGTCGATCGTGGGGTACTCCCAGACCAGCGTGGGCGCCAGCTCCCTGCCGAGCAGCACCTCCAGTTCCCCCGCCACGGCGACCGCGTCCCGCGAGGACAGCCCGAACTCCTCCAGGGGGCGGTCGGCGTCGACGTCGGCGAGGGAGAGCCGGCAGCGGGTCGCGATCCGCTCCGACAGGAAGCGGCGGATGTCGTCTTCACCGAGCAGGTCCACGGGGCGACTCCTGAGAACAGCCGAGGTGATCGGCCAACTTACCCAGGGGGGTCGGCGGGAGGGATCCCTGGCGGACCACAATCCACCAGGGCGTTTTGTCATGGGCGTGACAACGGGCCGGTACGGCGCGCGGGGCGTGGACGGGTTTGTCGCCGGAGCTCAAGCGGGCCCGGTGATTCGTTGCGGACGCCCATATCGGAGCCCCGCCGCCCGGCCTAAGGTCGCCTCCCACGGCCCTCACCGCTCCGGGCCGGTGGAGGAATGACGATGCGCCCTGCCCGACGCGGACTCCCGGTCCCCCCGATCCCGCTGCCGATCCCGCCGTCGGTCTCCCCACCGATTCCGTCGTCGGCCTCCCTGCCGATCTCCTCGCCGATCTCGCTGTCGGTCTCACTGGTGATCTCGCTGTCGGCCGCGCTGCTCCTCGGACCGCCGACGGCCGCGCACGCGGAGACGGCCCCGGCGGCGGTTCCGGCGGCGGCCCCGGCGGCGGCCCCGGCGGTGAAGCCGAGTCCCTCCTCCAAGCCGAGCCCGGATCCGAGTGCGTCCCCGCGCTCCTCCACGAGACCGGCCTCCGCCGCGAAGGCGGGCCGGAGCCCGTCGGGTCCCTGGCCGGCGGCGCTGCGTGGCAGGGCGCGCGTGGTGAAGGAGCGCTGGTTCGGCCTGCGCATGGTCGACCTGACGATCTCGTCCCCGGCGGTGAACGCCCGGCTCCCGGTCCGGGTGCTGGTCCCCAACGGCTGGTCGAAGCAGGCGGACCGCACCTGGCCGGTCCTCTACCTGCTGCACGGCGGCGCGGACGACTACACCTCCTGGACCCGGATGACCGACATCGAGGAGCTCACCGAGAACCTGGACGCGATCGTCGTGATGCCCGAGGCCGGGCGGGCCGGGAACTACAGCGACTGGCACAACGGCGGTAGGGGCGGCGCGCCCGGCTGGGAGACCTTCCACACCGGGGAACTGCGCCGCCTGCTGGAGAGCGGCTACCGGGCCGGGACCCGCCGGGCCGTCGCGGGCCTGTCCATGGGCGCCTACGGCGCGATGAAGTACGCCGCCAGGCACCCCGGCATGTTCCGCTTCGTCGGCGCCTACAGCGGGGTCATGTCCACCCGCCTGCCCGGCATCCCGGACCTGATCATGAACGCGCAGGCCGCCGAGGGCAAGGACCCGAAGGCGCTCTGGGGCGACCCGATCAGGAACCGGAACGTCTGGAAGGCCAACGACCCGGCGTACCTGGCCCGGAACCTGCGCGGGACGGGCATCTACATCTCCAGCGGCACGACCAGCCTCCCCGGCGAGCTGGACGCGCCCGGCACTCCCTGGTCGCCCGCCCACCTGAGCGAACCGGTCTCCGCCTACACCACCAAGGACCTGGTCGCCAGGCTCCGCCTGCACGGGATCAAGCCGGTGGTCCACCTCTACCAGGACGGCACCCACAGCTGGCCGTACTGGGAGCGCGAGTTCACCCGCTCCTACCCGATGATCCTGACCGCCCTCGGCCTGCCGCGGAACTGACACCGTCCGCACGGTCCGCACCGGTCGCGGCCGTCGGTCGCACCGGTGACGCCGAGGTGTTCCGGAGCGAGGAGGACGACGGCCTCCCGCTACCGGTCGGCACGGCCTTCGAGCACCGCCGCGATCTCCGCCGCGGCGAAGGGGGCCCGGGCCGGTGAGAGCCGGCCGTACCCGATGACCAGGGCGGGCCGGAGGGGGCGGCGGGCGTAGCGCGACAGCGGCATCACGGCCACGCCCCGGCGCTCCAGGCGGTCGGCGACATCGCGGTCGTCACGCCCGGACGGCAGCGGGAGCACCAGGTGCAGCCCCGCGGCGATCCCGCCGACGGGACCGGCGTCGCGGATGACGGAGTGGCCGCGCAGGGCCGCGAGCACCGCCTCCCGGCGCTCGCGGTACAGCGTGCGGGCGCGGCGCAGGTGCCTGTCGTAGTCGCCGGTGTCGACGAGCCGGGCGAGCGCCAGCTGGTCGAACACGCCGGGGCCCGCGCCCGACCGTTCGAGGGCCTCGGTCACCGGGTCCCTCAGGCGTGCGGGAGGGACCATCCAGCCCATCCGCAGGCCCGGGTGCAGGGTCTTGCTCACGGAGCCGAGGTAGGCGACGTCGTCCCGGTCGAGGGCCGCCAGCGCGCCGATCGGCTTGCGGTCGTAGCGGAACTCGGCGTCGTAGTCGTCCTCCAGCACGACGGCCGAGCGCTCCTTCGCCCACGTCAGCAGCGCCCGCCGCCGCCCCGCCGACAGCGCGGCGCCGGTGGGGAACTGGTGGGCGGGCGAGCAGAGCACCGCGTCCGCGTCCGTCCGCCGCAGACTCCCGACGTCGATGCCCTCGCCGTCGACGGTCACCGGCTCGACCGCCAGCCCCGCGTGGACGGCGGCATCGGCGAGCCGGCTCCAGCCGGGGTCCTCCACCGCCAGCCGCGACGCCGACCGCCGGGCCAGGACGCCTGCCAGCAGCCCCACCGCGTGCGTGGTGCCGCAGGTGATGACCACTTCCTCAGGTGAGACCGCCACTCCCCGGGTCCGTCCCAGGTAACCGGCTACGACCTCGCGCAGCCGCCGTACGCCCCCGGCCGGCGGGAACACGTCCGCGCCCTCGCCGGCCGTGAGGACGTGATGCATCGCCCGGCTCCAGGCGGCGGCGGGGAAGCGCGCCACGTCGGGCGCGCCGGGCCGGGAGATCGGCCACGATCGGCGAGGGCGCCGCGCGG
>NZ_CDRNDK010000624.1:0-3016 GCF_977012225.1 Planomonospora algeriensis
CGGTGGCGGCCGCGCCCCGCTCCGGCCGGCCGGCACCGGCGGTCCGGGCGCCGCCGCGCCGGAGCGGACCGCCGCCAGGATTTGATCCATTAGGTTAGGCAAAGCTAAGTTGGTCGTGCAACCTCCTGACAGAAGGCGATCCCATGACCGTGAACAGCGCCCCGGCCCCGGAGCAGGCCAGGGAGATCCCCGCCTACCGCTTCTTCCACGTGCAGGTCCTGCGTTCGCACCGGCTCAGCCCGAGCTTCGTGCGGATCACCCTCACCGGCGACGACCTGGCCGCCTTCGCCCAGTGCGGTTTCGACCAGCGCGTCAAGGTGGTCCTCCCCCTGCCCGACGGCACCTTCACCCCGCTCGGCGACGACGACACCTGGTACGGGCGCTGGCGGGCGCTCCCCGAAGCGCTGCGCAACCCGATCCGCACCTACACCGTGCGCGCCGTACGGCCGGCGCTGCGCGAGCTCGACATCGACTTCGTCCTGCACGGCGACATCAGCCCCGCCTCCCGGTGGGCCGCCTACGCCGCCCCCGGGCACCGGCTCGTGGTGCTCGGCCCCAACGCGGCGTACTCCGGCCCGGCCGGCGGGCAGGAGTGGGCGCCCCCGCCCGGTGCGGACCGCCTGCTGCTGGCCGGTGACGAGACCGCGGTCCCCGCGATCTGCGCCATCGCCGAGAGCCTCTCCCCCGGCGTGCGGGCCAGGATCCTGCTCGAGGTCCCGGTGTCCGCCGACGCGCTCCCGCTCGACGTCCCGCCGGGTGTGCGGGTCACCTGGCTCCCCCGTGACGGGGCCCGCCACGGCGACCTGCTGGTCCCCGCGGTCCGCGAGGCGGTCCGCGAGCTCGCCGCGCCGGAGGCCTCCTCCGGCGCGCCGGCCGCGCTGGAGGACGTCGACGTGGACGCGGGCATCCTCTGGGAGGTGCCCCCCGCCCTCCGGCTCCGCCGCGGGCGGGTTCTACGCCTGGCTGGCCGGCGAGGCGGGGGTGGTCAAGCTGCTCCGCCGCCACCTGGTGCAGGAGGCCGGGATCGACCGCTCCTCGGTGGCCTTCATGGGCTACTGGCGGCTGGGCCGCACCGAGAGCGACTGACGGCTCCCGGCAGGACGATCGGCGGACGAGGCGGCATGGCCGATGCCGCCTCCGGCCGCCCGGCGGCCGACCGCCACCGGGCGTTCCGATCAGCCTCGGGGGCCTTCCGGTGGCTCAGGCGGGATCAGCCGGCGGGCCTGCCGAACCAGCGGGAGAGGTGGCGGTCCAGGTCCCGCTGGTCGTCGCCGATCCAGGCGACGTGGCCGTCGGGGCGCAGCAGGACGCACGGGACGTCCAGCGCCGCGGTGGGATCCGCGAGGTGATCGACCCGGTCGGCCCAGCCGCCGGAGGTCAGGCGTCCGGTGCGGTCCAGCAGCAGGCCGCGGCCGCGGTGCAGCAGGCCGTAGAGGCGGCCCTGTCTCACGTCGATGTCGCGCAGGCGGCGGCCGAGCAGGTCGGGGCCTTCGCCGAAGTCGTAGCGGATGCCGATCGCGGTGATCTTCTCGATCAGATGGCGGTTCACCTCGTCGAAGTCCATCAGTTCGGTGAGCAGCCTGCGCACGGCCTGCGGGCCCGGTCCGGCGGACAGCAGTTCCGTCTGGGCGCGGGTGTTGTCCAGCACGTCCTCGGCGACCGGGCGGCGTTCGGCCTGGTAGGTGTCCAGCAGCGTTTCCGGCGCCCAGCCGCGGATCTGCGCGGCCAGTTTCCAGCCGAGGTTGAACGCGTCCTGAACGCCCAGGTTGAGGCCCTGCCCGCCGATGGGCGGATGGATGTGCGCCGCGTCGCCGGCCAGCAGCACCCGCCCGACCCGATAGCGTTCGGCCAGCCGGGTGGCGTCCCCGAAGCGGGACAGCCAGCGCGGGGAGTGCACGCCGAAATCGGTTCCGGCGATGGCGCGCAACCGCTGCTTGAAATCCTCGAGGGTGGGCGGTGCGGCGCGGTCGCCGACTCCCGCGGCGGGGACCACGACGCTGTAGACGCCTTCACCGAAGGGCCGGAGCCAGAACGGCCGATGAGTCTCACCGATCTCGGCTGCCTTGGCGGCGATCTCCTCCTGCGGCACGCCCACTTCCATCTCGCCCATCAGCGTCTCGGTCCGCGAGGGCTCGCCGGGGAAGCCGACCCCGAGCAGTTTGCGCACCGTGCTGCGCCCGCCGTCGCAGCCGACGAGGTAGCGCGAACGCAGCCGCCGTCCGTCGGCCAGCCGGACGGTCACCCCCTCGTCGTCCTGCTCGAGACCGGCGACCGCGCGACCGCGCCGGATCCGCGCGCCCAGTTCGATCGCGTGCTCTTCGAGCAGACGCTCGATGACCGGTTGCGGGATGCCCAGCAGGTAGGCGTGCGCGGAATCCAGGTCCTCGGGCGCGGGTTTGGGGATGGCGGCGAAGAGGCCACCGGCCGGACGCCGTCTTCCGTGCCGGAGGACGCGATCCAGCAGCCCGCGCATCGCCATCAGTTCGAGACTGCGGACGTGCAGGCCGACGATGCGGACGAACGACTTGGGCTCGGTCTCCTGCTCCAGGACGAGCACCCGCACATCGTGCAGTCGCAGTTCGGCGGCCAGCATCGCGCCGGTCGGCCCGCACCCGGCGATGATCACGTCGGACACGAGGGCGCGCGGTCGGCGCCGGAGGCCGGCGACCGGAGCGCTCCGGGGCCGTCGCCCGCGGTGAGGTCTCGCTCGGCCGTGCCGTCCGATGGCGGATCGGCGGTGGCCTGCGGAGAGTTCATAGGTGTTGCCTTTCGGGAGTGCCTGCCTGCGAGGCGCTCCCGGCGACGCCTACGTCGATCGCCCGACCGTGACCGGGAGGGGGAGCACCCATATAGATCCAGCGTTCATGGGTCTCACCTCCTCGGGCGGTGTCACGATCACCCGCAAGCTACAAGCCCGGGGTCACCCCGTCCAGTCCTTTTCCGGCCGCGTGGCCACGGCTCCGGACGGACCCGTGCGGCCGCGGGGGGCGACGGGGCGGATCCGGCGTGGCGGCCC
>NZ_CDRNDK010000625.1:0-3008 GCF_977012225.1 Planomonospora algeriensis
GAGCCGCACGCCGTCGGGGTGGCCGCCGTGCACTCCCCGCGCACCGCGATCGCCGACTTCCCCGCCGTCGCCCGCCGGCTGGCCCGCGACGTGGAGGAGTCCGGCGGCGCGGTACGGCTCTCGCACCCGGTCCGCATGCTGCGCCAGACCGCGGACGGGGTGGAGGTGGTCGCCGCGTGGAGCCGGATGCGCTTCGACCGGCTGGTCGTCTGCGCCGGGCTCGGCACCGACGCGGTCGCCCGGATGGCCGGATCACCAGGCGAGGTACGGATCGTCCCCTTCCGCGGGGAGTATCACGCGCTCGCCGGGCGGGCCAGGGAACTGGTCCGCGGACTGGTCTACCCGGTGCCCGATCCCCGCTACCCGTTCCTCGGCGTGCACCTGACCCGCAGGGTCGACGGCGAGGTGCTCGTCGGGCCCAACGCGGTGCCGGCGCTGGCGCTGGAGGGCTACTCCTGGCGGGACGTCGACCTCTCCGACCTGCGCCGCGTCGCGGCCTGGCCGGGAACCCGGAGGCTGGCGGCCCGGCACTGGCGGACGGGGGTCGGCGAGGTGCTCGGCTCGCTGTCCGGGGGCGCCTTCCTGGCGGCGGCGCGCCGCTACGTCCCCGAGATCACCGCCGCCGACCTCGTCCCGGCCGGAAGCGGGGTCCGGGCGCAGGCCGTGGCCCGCGACGGGAGCATGCTGGACGACTTCGCCGTCGACACGCACGGCCTGATCACCCTGGTGCGCAACGCCCCTTCCCCCGCGGCGACCTCCAGCCTGGCGATAGCCAGGCATCTTGTCGGGATAACCTCTGTCCTGACTTCTTAACGGCTTTCTCAGACGAACGGGTGAGGATGGGCCTCGTGAACGAATCCCCCGAGGCCCGCCTGCTGATCGTCGAGGACGAGCCCAACATCCTCGAACTGCTGGCGGCGAGCCTGCGGTTCGCCGGCTTCGGAGTGAACACCGCGGGCAACGGCGCCGACGCCGTCGCCGCCGTGCAGCGCCACCGCCCGGATCTGATCGTGCTCGACGTGATGCTCCCCGACATGGACGGCTTCGACGTGGTGCGGCGGCTGCGCGGCGGGGGGACGGACACGCCGGTGCTCTTCCTCACCGCCCGGGACGCCGTCGAGGACAAGATCCGCGGGCTGACCGCGGGCGGGGACGACTACGTGACCAAGCCGTTCAGCCTGGAGGAGGTCGTGGCCGGATCCGGGCCGTGCTGCGCCGTACCGGCGGGGGAGACGCGTTCGCCCGGCCGCCCCGGCTCACCTTCGCCGACGTCGAGCTCGACGAGGAGAGCCACGAGGTGTGGCGCGGGGGCCGGGCGGTGGCGCTCTCGCCGACGGAGTTCAAGCTGCTGCGCTACTTCATGGTGAACGCGGGCCGGGTGCTGTCCAAGGCGCAGATCCTCGATCACGTCTGGGACTACGACTTCCGCGGCGACGTCGGCATCGTGGAGTCCTACGTCTCCGTGCTCCGCCGCAAGATCGACAACGCGGATCCCCGGCTGATCCACACGCTGCGCGGGGTCGGCTACGTGCTCCGCCGCCCGCCGGGTCCCTGATGTTCGCCCGCAGCCCCCTGCGCGTCCGGCTGATCGGCGTCATCCTGGTCCTGCTGGCCATCGCGCTGGTCCTGATCGGCGTGGGCAGCGTCTCGATCATGAGGGGTTACCTGATCGACCGGGTGGACAGCCAGATCGACCTCACCACCGCGACCATGCTGCGCCGCCTGCGCGCCCCGGGCCCCTTCAACATGAACGGCAGGGCGCTGCCGCCCGACATGAAGGTGGAGCTCCGCGACCCGCAGGGCCGGGCCCTCGTCACGGCCGGCGGGGTGGACGTGGAGGGCAGGCCGGCGCCGGCCGTACTCTCCGGCCCGGGCCCGGAACCGTTCCACCACGGCGAGTGGCGGATCCGGGTGACCCCGCTGGACACGGGCGGGAGCCTCCTCGTCGCCGTCGACCTGGCCGAGGCCCGGCAGATCATCGGCCAGCTCGCGCTGGTGGAGATCCTCGGCGGCGGCGGGCTGATGGCGGCGCTGGCGCTGGTGGGCGTGGTGGTCATCCGGCGGAGCCTGCGCCCGCTGGAGGAGATCGAGCGCACCGCGGAGGCCATCGCCGCCGGGGATCTGAGCCGCCGCGTCCCCGACGCGGACTCCCGCACCGAGGTCGGCCGCCTGGGCCGGTCGCTGAACGGCATGCTCGCGCAGATCGAGGCGGCCTTCCAGGCCAGGTCCGAGTCCGAGGCCGCGGCCCGCCGATCCGAGGAGCGCATGCGCCGGTTCGTCGCCGACGCCTCGCACGAGCTCCGCACGCCGCTGACGTCGATCCGGGGGTTCGCCGAGTTCTACCGGCAGGCGCCCGGCGTCGACGCGGCGCCGCTGATGCGCCGGGTGGAGTCGGAGGCGGTCCGGATGGGCCTGCTCGTGGACGACCTGCTGATGCTCGCCCGGATGGACCAGCAGCGGCCGATGTCCATGCGCCCGGTGGACCTGCTGGCCATCGCCGCCGACGCCGTCCACGACGCCCGGATCCTCGCCCCGGGGCGGGAGGTCTCGCTCTCCGTCGACGGCGCCGCGCTGATCGTCTCGGGCGACGAGGTACGGCTCCGCCAGGTCGTCGGCAACCTGATGAACAACGCGCTCACCCACACCCCCGAGGGCACGTCCGTGCGGGTGCTGCTGCGCGCCGAGGACGGCACGGCCGTCGTGGAGGTGGCGGACGAGGGGCCGGGCCTGACCGCGGAGCAGCGTGAGCGCGTCTTCGAGCGGTTCTACCGCGTCGACTCCGCCCGCGGCCGCCGTGCCCCGGAGGACGGCGGCAGCGGGCTGGGCCTGGCCATCGTCGCGGCGATGGTGGAGGCGCACGGCGGCACGGTGTCCGTCGACTCCGTACCCGGCAAGGGCGCCGTCTTCATCGTCCGGATCCCCCTGGCGCCCGACTTCGGCTGAGCCCGGGCCGGGCCTCCGACCGCTCCCCGCCAGGCGGTGGCGAGCCCGGCGCGTGAGCCGGCGCG
>NZ_CDRNDK010000626.1:0-3003 GCF_977012225.1 Planomonospora algeriensis
CCGGGCTGACCGCGGCGGCGGGCGCGGCCGTACGGGAGCTGGACTGGCCGCAGGTGCTCCGGCGCTGGCCGCGCACCCGCGCATCGGCGAGCGCGCCGCCGGGACCGGCCGGGAGTCCGCCTGGTCGCGCCGCGAGCAGTCCGGTACGGCCGCGGCCGGCCGGGAGGTGCTCGACGCGCTCGCCGAGGGCAACCGCGCCTACGAGGAGCGCTTCGGCCACGTCTACCTGGTCTGCGCCACCGGCCTGTCGGCCGCGGAGCTGCTGGAGCGGCTGCGGCGGAGGCTGGCCTGCGACGAGGAGACCGAGCGCCGGACCGTCCGGGCCGAACTGGAGAAGATCACCTTGCTGCGGCTGGTGAGACTGCTGGGGGAGGAGCCGTGAGCCTGTCCACGCACGTGCTCGACGCGGCGGTCGGCCGGCCCGCCGAGGGCGTCGCCGTACGGCTGCTGGCGGACGACGGGACGCTCCTCGCGGCGGGGAGCACCGACGCCGACGGCCGGATCACCGGGTGGCGGCCGGGGCCGGGCGTGCACCGGCTGGTCTTCGGCACCGGCGCCTACTTCGCCGCGCGCGGTACGGACTCCTTCTACCCGGAGGTCTGCGTCGTCTTCCGGGTGGGAGACCCCGACGAGCACCACCACGTGCCGCTGCTGCTGAGCCCGTTCGCCTACTCGACCTACAGGGGGAGCTAGCGTGCCCGTCGTCCTCGGTCCCAACCGCTACGGCAAGGCGGAGACCCGCCTGGTCCGCGTCACCCGCGACGGCGGCGTCCACCACCTCAAGGACCTCAACGTCAGCACGGCGCTCTCCGGCGACATGGAGGACGCCCACCTGACCGGGGACAACTCCGCGGTGCTCCCGACCGACACGCAGAAGAACACCGTCTACGCCTTCGCCCGCAGGCACGGGGTGGACCAGATCGAGGAGTTCGCGCTCCTGCTGGCCCGGCACTACGTCGGCTCCCAGCCGTCGATCCGGCACGCCCGGGTGGAGATCGAGGAGTACTCCTGGGACCGGATCACGCCCGCGGGGGACCCCGGCGACCGGCGGCACTCCTTCGTCCGCTCGGGCGCCGGGGTGCGCACCTGCGTCGTCCACCACGACGCCGACGGCCGCACCGCCGTGGTCTCCGGCCTGGCGGACCTGACGGTCATGAACACGACCGGTTCGGAGTTCCACGGGTTCGCCCGCGACGAGTACACCACCCTGGCGCCCGCCACCGACCGGATCCTGGCCACCGCCGTGACGGCGCGCTGGCGGCACGCCTCGCCGGACCCGCCCCCCCGGCTGCTCCTACGCGGAGTCCCACGCCGAGGTGCGGCGCTGCCTGCTGGAGGCGTTCGCGCAGACGCACAGCCTCTCCCTCCAGCAGACCCTCTACGCGATGGGCAGGAGGGCGCTGGAGACCCGCCCGGAGATCTGCGAGGTACGGCTCGCGCTGCCCAACCGGCACCACTTCCCGGTGGACCTGGAGCCGTTCGGGCTGGACAACCCCGGCGAGGTCTTCTACGCCGCCGACCGCCCCTACGGGCTGATCGAGGGCGCGGTCCTGTCCGAGGGCGCCCCCGCCGCCGGCTTCGCGTGGGACTGACGGAGGTGACGGCGATGGACTTCCTGCGGCCCGAGACCTGGGCGGAGGCGCTGGCCGCCAAGGCGGAGCGGCCGGAGGTGCTGCCCGTCCAGGGCGGCACCGACGTGATGGTCGAGATCAACTTCGCCGCCCGCCGCCCGGAGGCGCTGCTGGACCTGAACCGGGTCGCCGAGCTCGCCGCCTGGTCCGCCGAGGAGGACGGGCGGCTCCGGGTCGGCGCGGGCGTGCCGTACACGCGGCTGATCGACGAGCTCGGCGACCGGCTGCCCGGCCTGGCGCAGGCCGCGCGGACGGTCGGCTCGCCGCAGATCCGCAACCGGGGCACCGTGGGCGGCAACCTGGGGGCGGCCTCGCCCGCCGGGGACAGCCATCCGCCGCTGCTGGCCTCGGACGCGGTGGTCGAGGTCGAGTCCGCCGCCCGCGGCGTGCGGATGATCCCCGCGGCGGAGTTCTACCTGGGCGTCAAGCGCAGCGCGCTGGAGCCCGACGAGCTGATCCGGGCCTTCTGGGCGCACCCGGCCACCGGCCCGCAGTACTTCTCCAAGGTGGGCACCCGCAACGCGATGGTGATCGCGGTCTGCTCGTTCGCCCTCGCGCTCCGTCCCGGCGAGCGGCGGGTGGGCACCGGGGTCGGCTCGGCCGCCCCGACGCCCCGCCGGGCCCCGGACGCCGAGGAGTTCCTGGCCGCCGAGCTCGACTGGGACGGGCCGCCGGACGTAGGCCGTGCTCGCCGCTTCGGCGAGCTGGTGGCGGGGCCGCCGACCCGATCGACGACGTGCGCGGCACCGCCGCCTACCGCCGGCACGCCCTGGCCGTGCTGGCCCGCCGCACCCTGACCTGGGCCTGGAACGACCTCCGGGCCGCGGACCCCGAAAGGAGGACCGGCTGATGCGCGTCACCTTCACCGTGAACGGCCGCCGTCAGACGGCCGATGACGTCTGGGAGGGCGAGAGCCTGCTGTACGTCCTGCGCGAGCGCCTGGGCCTGCCCGGTTCCAAGAACGCCTGCGAGCAGGGCGAGTGCGGTTCCTGCACGGTCTACCTCGACGGCGTGACCGTCTGCGCCTGCCTGGTCGCGGCCGGCCAGGCCGAGGGCCGCGAGGTCCGCACGGTCGAGGGGCTCGCCGACGGCGACCGGCTCGACGAGGTCCAGCAGGCCTTCATCGAGTGCGGCGCCGTCCAGTGCGGGTTCTGCACCCCCGGCCTCGTCGTCCAGGCGCACGACCTGATCGAGCGGACCGGGAACCCCTCCGATGCCCGGATCCGCGAGGCGCTGGCCGGGAACCTGTGCCGGTGCACCGGCTACGAGAAGATCCTCGACGCGGTACGGCTCGCCGCGGCCCGCAGGGCGGAGCGCGGGGAGGCGCGCCGGTGAGCCCGGCGGTCCCCGCGCCCGGCGGCGCGGGTCCGGG
>NZ_CDRNDK010000627.1:0-2995 GCF_977012225.1 Planomonospora algeriensis
GGCAGCGGGGCGGGGAGCGGGGCGGGGCCGCGGAGGCGGTGGCCAGGGCCCGCTCGACCTCCTCCAGGGTCATCGAGCGGACGGCCTGGCCGGTGAGGTCGGCGCCGGCCAGGGACAGCGCCCACAGGCCGGCGACGGTGGTGGCGGCGGCGGCCGCGAGCCAGCCGCATGCGGCCAGCAGTGCGCGCCTGCTCACCGGTACGTCATCGTGCCGCATGCGGCGGCGTGCCGTTCCGGCCGTCTCGCCCCGTGCCGTGATCCGCCTGCCCGTTCGCATCGATCGGCCGCCCTCCGGTGTCTTCCGCGCTCCACGGGGAACTTCCCCTCCTCGTCGGAATCATCGCCTTTCCCGGAGAGGCAGGCGCGTTGCCGTGGCCCATCTGCTGCTCGTCGAGGACGACGCCCGGGTGCGTTCGGCGTTGACCCGCGCGCTGGCCGGCCACGGCCATGCCGTGACCTCGGCGGGTGCGGGCATGCCGGGGCTGACCCGGGCGCTGGAGGACCGGCCCGATCTGGTCGTGCTCGACCTGGGTCTTCCCGACCTCGACGGCTGCGAGGTCTTGCGCATGCTCCGGGCGGTCAGCGCCGTCCCGGTCATCGTGGCGACCGCGCGCGACGCCGAGCCGGAGATCGTCCGGGCGCTGGACGCCGGCGCCGACGATTACGTCGTCAAGCCGTTCAGCGCGGCCCAGCTGGACGCGCGGATCCGGGCGGTGCTGCGCCGCGGCCGCGCCGACGGGGCCGGGCCCGCGCCGGTGCGGGTGGGCGGGCTGCTCATCGAGGAGGCGGGCAGGGAGGCGTTCCTCGACGGGGTGCGCCTGGAGCTGACGCCCAAGGAGTTCGACCTGCTGCACTACCTGGCGGCCCGGTGCGGGCAGGTCGTCTCCAAACGGGAACTGCTGGCCGAGGTGTGGCGGATGGCCTACGGCGGCGGGGACAAGACCGTCGACGTCCACCTGTCGTGGCTGCGCCGCAAGCTCGGTGAGAGCGCCCAGCGGCCCCGCTACCTGCAGACCGTGCACGGGGTCGGCGTCAAACTCGTCGATCCGGGGGAGTGTGGACACCCCGCAGGGCCGGGAGGTCCTGGTGGCGGTGCAGGGCGGGGAGCGCGGTCCCATGGTGGTGCGCGCGTTCGTCGGCGCCGACCGGCTGCGGCAGGGCGTCGGATGGGCGTGGCTGGTGCTCGGCCTGATCGGGCTGGCGCTGCTGGCCGTCGGCATCGCCGTGGCCGACCGGCTCGCGCGTTCGCTGACCGGGCCGGTCGGGCAGGTGGCGGAGGTCTCCCGGCGGCTGGCCCCCGGTGATCTGGCCGCGCGGGTGGAGCCGGCGGGCCCGCCGGAGGTCCGTGAGGTCGGCGCCGCCCTCAACCACCTGGCCGCCCGCATCCGGGAGTTGCTCGCCTACGAGCGCGAGGCGGTGGCCGACCTGTCCCACCGGTTGCGCACGCCGGTCGCGGTGCTGCGGCTGGAGGTGGATACGATGCGCGACGCGGAGGAGGCGGCCCGGGTGGGGCAGGCGGTGGCGGGCGTCGAGCGCATGGTCGACCAGGTCATCCGGGAGGCGCGCCGGTTCGACCGGGACGGGGCGCGCGGCTGCGACGCGGCCCGGGTGGTCGCCGAGCGGGTCGCCTTCTGGTCGGCGCTGGCGGAGGACCAGGAGCGGCCGTTCGGCCTCGATCTCGCCGGCGGGCCGATCACCGTGGGGGTCAGCGGCCCGGAGCTGGCGGCCTGCGTCGATCTGCTGCTGGAGAACGTGTTCGCCCACACCCCCGACGGCACGCCGTTCACCGTCACGCTGGCGGCCCGGCCGCAGGGCGGGGCCCGGTTGGTGATCGCCGATCGGGGGCCGGGTTTCCCCCACCCGGCTCCGCTGGGCCGCGGGGTGAGCGGAGGTTCGTCCACCGGTCTGGGGCTGGACATCGCGCGCCGGACGGCGGAGGACTCCGGCGGGCGGCTGCGGGCCGGCTCCTCGCCTTCGGGGGGAGCCGAGGTCACCGTCGACCTCGGCCCGGGGACGGCTTAACGATTCCTTAGGGACTCCGCAGCATCCCGCTATCGCCCGCGCAGGCAGTCTGGGGGAGTCGCCGCGGGTCGTCGGCGGAGCTCTCCGGGCGGCCGCGGCCTCACGCGGGTTCCCTTCGCGGGCCGTTCCCGTGGACTCTTCTCACGAACGCTTCTCACGGACACGGAGAAACCCTGATGCGCAAGCCAGTGATCGTCTTTTCCGGGCTCGCCCTCGCCGTTCTCGCGGTCGGCGGCGGTGTCGCCTTCGCCGAGCAGAACGAGGCCGGTCCGGCCTCCCCGGCGCCGGCCGCCACGGCCTCCCCGGCGCCGGGGACCGATGACGACGCGGTTGCGGCGGTCAGGCCCGCCGTGCCGGCCGAGCAGGCGCAGAAGACCGCGCTGTCGCAGGTGAGCGGAGGCTGGGTCGTCTCCTCGGAGCTGGAGACCGAGGGCGGCGCCGCCATCTGGGAGGTCGAGATCGCCGACGGCGAGGGGGCCGAGCGGACGATCGCCGTCGACGCCGCCACCGGGAAGATCGTCCCGGTGGCGGCCGACGCCGAGGACGACGGTCAGGAGAGCGATGAGCAGGACGACGACTGACCCCGGTCCCGTCCGTCGGTGGAACCCGCCGCAGTCCTGGCCCCGTCCGCCCGCTCCGCCGTCCGCCCGCCTTCGAGGGCGGGCGGTTCAGCCGGCCAGCTGCGTGCGGGCGGCCCGGATCAGGGACGAGTCGGCGTCGGGGGTCGCCACGGTGAGGGCGCTCTCGGGGGTGCGCTCGCGCACGTCCCGGGCGCGGATGGCCAGCATCGCGGGTGCGCTGCCCAGGTCGCCGTAGGCGGCGGCGACGGCGGCGGTGATCGCCGTGCGGGCGTCGGCGAGCACGTCCCTGGCCGACAGGTGCGAGGTCCCGGGTGCGGCCGACAGGAACCCGAGCAGCGCGGCGAAACGCAGGTCGGCGGGGGCTGGGGCCGGCGTTGCGGGCTCGGCCGGCG
>NZ_CDRNDK010000628.1:0-2991 GCF_977012225.1 Planomonospora algeriensis
CGCGGTCGGGGCGCCGGCCGTCCCGCTCTCGGCGGAACCGGTTCCCTGCCCGGTGGCGCACACCGCCGTCAGGACGGCCGCGACGAGCACCCTCGCGGAATTCCACCGCGCTCCCGCCCGCACCGGGCGGCGCGCCCGCGTCGCGCTCTCCGCCGACTCCCTGATGAACCGCATTCCGCACGCTCCCGCTCTCCGGAACGGTCTCGGCACCCTGGTGGAATCGGACCGTTCCACCGGGTTCGACAACCGCTGCGCGCATATGGTTCGAACGGATTCGCCCCCGGACGGTGCTTCCCGGCGGTGCTCTTCGCGCGGTGCTCCCCGGGCGGTGCTCCCCGGGCGGTGCGCAGGAGCCGGGCCGCCGCCGCGGAACGCCCCGGCGTCAGGCGGGGGTCAGGCCGTACTCCTTGGCCAGCAGTTCGAGGGAGCGCAGCCAGGCCTCCCTGCCGGGGGCCGCGGAGACGACGATCAGCTCGTCGGCGCGGGCGTGCTCGGCGAACCGGCCGAGGTACTCGGTCACCTCGGCCGGGGTCCCGACGGCGGAGTACCTGGCCATCTGCAGGATCTGCCGCCCTGCCGGGGAGGCGAGGACCAGGTCGGCCTCCTCCGGCGTGAACGTCCGGTCCCGCCCGAGGAACAGGCCCACCCGCCTGCGCTTGGCCTCCAGGAACTGCTCCTGCGCCTCCTGCGCGGTGTCCGCCGCGATGACGTTCACCCCGGCGATGACGTACGGCTCCCGCAGCTGCGCCGACGGGGTGAACTCGCGCCGGTACACCTCGACGGCCTCCTCCAGCGCGTCCGGGGCGAAATGGGAGGCGAAGGCGTACGGGAGGCCGAGCGCGGCGGCGAGCTTGGCCCCGAACAGCGAGGAGCCGAGGATGTAGAGCGGCACGTCGGTCCCCTTGCCCGGGGTCGCGTCGACACCGGGGATCCGGGACTCGCCGGTCAGGTATCCCTGCAGCTCCAGGACGTCCTGCGGGAACCCGTCGGCCGCCGCCGGAGTGCGGCGCAGGGCCCGCATGGTCTGCTGGTCGCTGCCCGGGGCCCGGCCGAGGCCGAGGTCGATGCGGCCGGGATGCAGGGTCTCGAGGGTGCCGAACTGCTCGGCGACGGTCAGCGGGGAGTGGTTGGGCAGCATGACGCCGCCGGCGCCGAGGCGGATCGTCCGCGTGTGCGCGGCCACGTGCGCGATGAGCACGCTGGTCGCCGAGGAGGCGATGGACGGCATGTTGTGGTGCTCGGCGTACCAGATCCGCCGGTAGCCCCACTCCTCGGCGCGCTGGGCCAGCGTCACGCTGGCGCGGAAGCTGTCCCGGGCGGTCTCCCCCTCACCGATATGGGCCAGGTCGAGGATGGAGAGCGGGACGGTCATGGAGGGGCGCCTTTCACCGGGCGGGGAGGACGCGGATCCGGTCCCGGAGACCCCCGCCGTCTCGGGACACGCTCTGCAACAGCGGCGGCGGAGCGGTTATTTCCAGGTCACGGGAGATTGAACTATAACGTGTTCTATTGTTATGTGGGCTCATGCGGTTCACCTATGCCGAGGCCATGACCGACCCGTCGTACCACCTGCCCCTGGCCCGGGCCGCCGAGGCCGCGGGATACGCGGGCGTCAGCGTGGCCGACTCCCTGGTCTATCCGAAGGAGTCCGCGACGGGCTACCCGTACACCGCGGACGGCGACCGCGGGTTCCTGGAGGACAAGAGCTTCGTCGAGACGTTCGTTCTGATCGCGGCCATGGGGGCGGTGACCTCGACGATCCGGTTCACGCCGTTCGTACTCAAGCTGGCGGTCCGCCCGCCGGTGCTGGTGGCCAAGCAGGCGGGCTCGATCGCCTTCCTGACCGGCAACCGGCTGGCCCTCGGCGTCGGGATCAGCCCCTGGCCCGAGGACTTCGCGGCGATGGGGGTCCCGTGGGCGCGGCGCGGCCGGCGGATGGACGAGGCCATCGAGGTCCTGCGCGGCCTGACCGGCGGCGGTTACTTCGAGTACCACGGCGAGTTCTACGACCTGCCCCCGGTGAAGATGTCGCCGGTCCCCACCGAGCCGGTCCCGATCCTGGTCGGCGGGCACAGCGAGGGGGCGCTGCGCCGGGCCGCCCGCCTCGGCGACGGCTGGATGCACGGCGGAGGGGGCGCCGCCGAGCTGGACGCGCTGCTGAGCAGGCTGGCCGTCCTGCGCGCGGAGTACGGCACGGCCGACCGGCCCTTCGAGATCCACGTCATCTCCGCCGACGCGTACACGCCGGACGGGGTCAGGCGGCTGGCCGACAAAGGCGTCACCGACCTGGTCGTCGGCTTCCGGAACCCGTACGTCAAGGGACCGGACGCCGAGCCGCTGAGCCGGAAGATCGAGCACCTGGAGCGCTTCGCCGAGTCGGTCATCGCGAAAGTCGATCCTTGATGATTTCCGATAACAGGTTACAGTTTTCCGTGTGAGTGATTCCACCGCCGTCATCTGGGAAGCGCCGTACGGCGACCACCCCGCGCGCCGGGCGGCGCGATCGTCCATGACCGCGGTCGCCGCCGGGCGCAGGGAGGACTGGCTCGGGCTGTTCGCGCCGCACGCCCTGGTGGAGGACCCCGTCGGGCCCTCGATGCTGGACCCCGACGGCAAGGGACATCGTGGCCGCGACGGGATCGGGAGCTTCTGGGACGGGCACGTCGCCTCGGTGCGCGCGTTCCGCTTCCGCGTCGCGGACTCCTTCGCCAACGGGCCGTGCTGCGCCAATGTCGTCTCCATCACCATGACGCTGGACGGCGGAGCGGTGATGACGGTCGACTGCGTGATCGTCTACACCGTCGACGCGTCGGGGCTGATCACCTCGCTCCGCGCCCACTGGGAGCCGGACCGTGCGCTGGCCACCCTGACCGCGCCGTAGTCCCGCACCCGCCGTAGTGCCCCGTGCCCCGTGTGCCGGTCGTGCGGGCCGCACCGCAGCACCTCACGCGCCGCAGTCCTCACGTGCCGGTCGTCCCAGCCGCGCCGCGG
>NZ_CDRNDK010000629.1:0-2979 GCF_977012225.1 Planomonospora algeriensis
ACGTGCGGGCCCGGCGTGCGGGCCCTCGGCCGCGTCGCCGAGCACCCGGTGAGCGGGGGTCTCCGCGGCCGCCGGGCGGGTTCTCAGCAAACGTTCAGCGGCCGCGGAGCGGCTCTCCAGGCAGGTGAGCGAGCCTCGTGGTCGTGCTGGACAGAGTTGAGGCCCGCCTGCTGGTGGTGGACGACGAGCCGAACATCAGGGAACTGCTCTCCGCGAGCCTGCGCATGTCCGGCTTCGAGGTCGTGACCGCGGCGGACGGCGGGGAGGCGGTGCAGTTCGCCCAGCGGATCCGCCCCGACCTGGTGGTGCTCGATGTGATGCTGCCCGACATGGACGGCTTCGCGGTGGCCGGTCGGCTGCGGGAGATGGGCGGCCAGATGCCCGTGCTCTTCCTCACCGCCCGGGACGGCGTCGACGACAAGGTCACGGGGCTGCGGCTGGCCGACGACTACGTGACCAAGCCGTTCAGCCTGGAGGAGGTCCTGGCGCGCATCCGGGCCGTGCTCCGCCGTACCCGGGGGGACCTCGACCTCCCGGCCCGGCTCAAGGTCGCCGACCTGGAGCTGGACGAGGAGGCCCACCAGGTCTGGAAGGCGGGGCGGGCCGTGCGGCTCTCGCCGACGGAGTTCAAGCTGCTGCACTACCTCATGGTCAACACCGGCCGGGTGCTGTCCAAGGCGCAGATCCTGGACCACGTGTGGAACTACGACTTCGGCGGTGACGCCGGGGTGGTCGAGTCCTATGTCTCCTACCTGCGGCGGAAGGTCGACACGGTGGAGCCGCGGCTCATCTGCACCCTGCGCGGGGTGGGCTACGTCCTCCGCCCGCCGCAGAATGATTGAACCTTCAGCTAGTATTCAGCTCCGCCTGACCTGGCCCTGAGTTTGATGGGTTCCAATGGGCGGTGCGTGACCCCAGTCCCTCCCGGAACGGCGGCGGGTTCGGGATCGTCTCCAGCTGCGGGGGAGATGAGCCCGGTCCAAGGCCCGCGGGCCGGAGCCGGGAGACAGGCCCCATCGCTCCACCGGGTTCGCCCCCGTGACCCGGTAGAGCGGTGGGGCCCATTCGCGTCTAGGGGCTCTTTCCTCGGGAATGACCCGTTCTATGAAGGAAAGCGACGGTCTGCTGGGAGCGCTCCGGGAACTCCGGCGCCACCTCGACCATGAGCTGTTCCCCCTGGCGGCCGGGGACGCGGCGGCCGACCGGCGGGCGCTGCGGGAGCTGACCGGCCAGCTCGACGACTACCTGATCCCGCGCCTGAGCGCGATCGACGCCCCGCTGCTGGCCGTCGTCGGCGGATCCACCGGGGCGGGCAAGTCCACCCTGGTGAACTCCCTGGTCGGCGCGGACGTCTCCGAACCCGGTGTGCTCCGCCCCACCACCCTGGCGCCCACGCTGGTGACCGCCCCCGCCGACCGGGACTGGTTCGCCGGCCGGCACATCCTGCCCGGCCTGCCCCGGGTGACCGGGAGCGGCTCCGGCGATCCGGGCACGCTCCGGGTGGTCGTGGCGGAGGCGGTCCCGCCCGGCCTGGCCCTGCTCGACGCGCCCGACATCGACTCGGTCGTCACGGCCAACCGCGAGCTGGCCGCCCAACTGCTCGCCGCCGCCGACCTGTGGCTGTTCACCACCACCGCCGCCCGCTACGCCGACGAGGTGCCGTGGGGGTTCCTGCGCGCGGCCCGGGAGCGGAGCACGGCGCTGGCCGTGATCCTGTCCCGCGTCCCGCCGGAGGCGCTCGGCGTGGTCGCGGGCGACCTGGAGCGGCTGCTGGAGGCCAACGGGCTGGGCGGGACCCGGCTGTTCGAGGTGCCGGAGCTGCCGCTGCCCGAGGAGAACGCCCGGCTGCCGCGCGAGACGGTCCGGCCGGTCACCGAGTGGCTGGACGGCATCGCGGCCGACGCGGCCTCCCGGGCCGAGGTGGTGCGCCAGACCCTCTCCGGCGCGCTGGAGAGCCTCGCCGTCCGCGTTCCCGCGCTCGCCGACGCGGTGGACCGCCAGCACGCCGCGGACGCCGAGCTCCGGGCGGCGACCGACGCGGCCTACGCCGAGGGCATGGCCCGCTTCGAGGAGGGCATGCTGGACGGCACGCTGCTCCGGGGCGAGGTGCTCGCCCGCTGGCAGGACTTCATCGGCACCGGCGACCTGATGCGCTCCCTGGAGAGCCGGGTGGGATGGCTGCGGGACCGCGTCGTCGCGCTGTTCACCGGCCGGCCCGCCCCGGAGAGCGAGCTGCGGGTCGCGCTGGAGAGCGGGGTGGAGGCGCTGATCCGGGCGTCGTCCGACAGCGCCGCCGAGCGCGCGCTGGAGTCGTGGGCGGCCAAGGGGGCGGGCCGCGCGCTGCTGGAGCGGGCCGGAGCCGTCGAGGCCGGGCGCCTGGGCCGCTCCTCTCCGGAACTGCGCCGCTCCGCCGAGGAGGCGGTCCGGGGCTGGCAGGGGTACGTGCTGGACCTGGTCCGGCAGGAGGGCGCGGAGAAGCGGACCACCGCCAGGATCGCCTCCTACGGGGTCAACGGGGCCGGACTGCTGCTCATGATCGCGGTCTTCGCCTCCACCGGGGGGCTGACCGGGATCGAGGTCGGCATCGCCGGAGGCACCAGCGTGCTCAGTCAGAAGCTCCTGGAGGCCGTCTTCGGGGACCAGGCCGTGCGCACCCTGACCCTGCGGGCCCGGGAGGACCTGCGCGCCCGGGTCGAGGACATCCTCGCCCGGGAGGAGGCCCGCTTCACCGGTCTCCTCGACGCCGTCCGGCCGCCCGAGGGGAGCGCCCCGGCGCTGCGCGCGGCGGCGGAGGCCGTACGGGAGCACCGGCGGGAGATCCCCGGCGGGACCCCGCCGCGGCCGGGAAGAGGGCGGGTGACCGGTGAAGCTGCTCAGACGCACGGCCCGCGGGAGCGGACCCTCCCTGGACGACCGGCTGACGGCCCTGGCCCAGGCCGCCGGACTGGCCGGCGGGCGGCTGGACGCCGGAGCGGTCGC
>NZ_CDRNDK010000630.1:0-2971 GCF_977012225.1 Planomonospora algeriensis
GCCAGGACCGGGTGGCCGTTGCGGCGCGCGTCCGACAACCGCTCGACCAGCAGCATGCCCACGCCTTCCGCCAGGCCGAAGCCGTCCGCCGCACCGGCGAAGGCCTTGCACCTGCCGTCCCGGGAGAGCGCGCCCTGCAGGCTGAAGCCGATGAAGCCGAGCGGCGTGCACATCACCGTGACGCCGCCCGCCAGGGCCAGGTCGCAGTCGCCGTTGCGCAGCGCCTGCACGGCCAGATGCAGCGCCACCAGCGACGACGAGCACGCCGTGTCCACCGTCACCGCGGGCCCTTCGAGCCCCATCGCGTACGCGACGCGGCCAGAGGCGATGCTGCTCAGCGTGCCGGTGACCAGATGCCCGACGGATTCCAGCGGCACCTGGTCGGAGTGGCGGCCGTACTCCTCGTAGGCCGCGCCCACGAACACGCCGGTACGGCTGCCGCGCAGCGAACCGGGGTCGATGCGACCGTGCTCGATCGCCTCCCAGGAGGCTTCGAGCAGCAGGCGCTGCTGCGGGTCCATCGCCAGTGCCTCGCGCGGGCTGATGCCGAAGAACTCGGGGTCGAACTCACCCGCGCCGGCCAGGAAGCCTCCGTCTCGCGTGTACGAGGCGAAGGGGGCCTCCGGGTCCGGGTCGTAGATCCCCTCCACGTCCCACCCGCGGTTCTCGGGCAGCCGGGAGATGGCGTCCCCGCCCTCGGCGACCAGCCGCCAGAGGTCGTCGGGGCCGTTCACGCCTCCTGGCGTGCGGCAGCTCATTCCGACGATCACGACCGGGTCGTCGGACACGTCGCCGTGGGCCGCCCCGGCCGTCGCGGACTCTTCCTGGACGCCCAGGATCTCGGTCCTGGCCAGCTCCGCGAGCGCCTTCACGTTCGGATAGTCGAAGACCACGGTGGCCGGCAGGCGGATGCCGAGGGCGAGGTTGAGCCTGCCGCGCAGCTCGACGGCCGTGACCGAGTCGAAGCCGAGGTCGCGGAAGGCCCGGTCGACGCCGACCTCGGCCGGGTCCGCGTAGCCGAGCACGCCGGCCACCTCTTCGCGGACCCGGGCCACCAGGAGCCGGGTCTGGTCCTGCGGGCCGAGCCGGAGCAGCTGGGCGCCCAGCTCCGAGACCTCACCGGCACCCTCCTCCCCGGTTTCGAGCGCCGCGACGGCCTCGGGGACGCCGTCCAGCAGGGGGCGCCGGCGGGCCGCGGTGAAGAGCGGGGCGAAACGCGGCCAGTCGATGTCCGCGATCACCAGGTTGGTCTCGTCGTCGTCCAGCGCCTGCCAGAGTCCCTCGACGGCCATGAGCGGATCCATGTAGCCGACGCCGCTCCTGCGGGCGTCGTCCTCGCCGAGCAGCGTGGTCATTCCGCCGCCCGCCGCGTCCCAGAAGCCCCAGGCGATCGCCGTTCCGGGGAGGCCGCGGGCACGGCGGCGGGCGGCGAGCGCGTCGAGGAACGCGTTGCCCGCGGCGTAGGCCCCGTTGTGGGAGCCTCCCCAGACCCCGGCGCCGGAGGAGAACAGCACGAAGGCGTCGAGCGGGCCGGTGAAGAGCTCGTCCAGGTGGGCGGCTCCGATGATCTTGGCCTGTGTGGCCTCGGCCAGCTCGTCCGGGCCGAGGCCGAGCAACGACTGGATGTGCGGAACGCCCGCGGTGTGGAAGACCGATCGGATGGCGTCGCCGTCCGCCTCGACCTCGCCGATCAGGGCGGCGAGCGCGTCTCGGTCGGCCACGTCGCAGGCGGCGACCGTCACTCGGGCGCCCAGCCCTTCGAGCTCGGCCGCGAGCTCCGCGGCGCCGGGAGCGCCCGCGCCTCGTCTGCTGGTGAGGACCAGGTGCTCGACGCCGTCTCGGGCGAGCCTGCGCGCCACGTGCGCGCCCAGACCGCCGGTGCCGCCGGTGATCAGCGCGGTACCGCGTGCCCGCCGGCGTTCCGACGAGCCCGTCCGCTGTCTGGGCGCCCTGGTCAGCCGCCGGGCGAAGACCCCGGAGGCGCGGACGGCCAGCTGGTCTTCCTCCCCTGCTCCGGCGAGCACGCTCATCAGGCGGTTGAGGACGCGCGTGTCGAGGGTCTCCGGCAGGTCGACGATGCCGCCCAGACGGTCGGGGTGCTCCAGTCCGAAGACGCGGCCGAGCCCGGCCACCGCACCCTGCTCGGGGCTGCGGACGAAGTCGACGCGGCTGACGCTCTCACCGCCGTCGGTGCCGATCCACAGCGGCGCGTCCACGCCGTTCATGGCCTTCATCAGCGAGAGGACCCGGGCCAGGTCGCAGTGGAGGGAGAGCACCCCTGCGGGTGCGGCGTCGCCGTACGGCAGCGCCTCGCTGTCCGGGCCGTCGCCCAGTGCGACAACCTGAGGATCGGCTCCGTGCCGCTTGAGGGCCTGGACGACGGCGGCCACCGAGTCGTCGACGGCACGCGCCGCCGGGACGGCGATCAGCCAGGTGCCGGACAGCGCGGCCGGCCCGGCCTCCGGCAGGACGACGGGTTCCCACGTCACGCGGTAACGCCACGAGTCCAGCACGCTCTGCTCACGCCTGCGGCGCCGCCAGGACGAGAGCGCGGGCAGCACGGCCGCCAGCGGCGAGCCGTCCTCGATGTCCAGCGTCGCGGCGAGCGCGGCCACGTCCTCGCGCTCCACGGCCGACCAGAACTCGGGGTCGGCGGCGTCGACCGCCTGCTCGGACTCGGCGCTTCCCGGCATGAACCAGAACCGCTTGCGTTGGAACGCATACGTCGGCAGATCCACCCGCACCGGCCGCACACCAGAGAAGTACGCCTCCCAATCGACCGCCACCCCCGACGTGTGCAACCGGGCCAGCGCCTCGACGAAGACCCGCGCCTCACCCCGGCCCCTGCTCCCCGTCGCGACGAACACCCCCTGCTCCACACACTGCTGAGCCAACGCCGTCAACGTCGCATCCGGACCCACCTCCACCAGCACCCCGGCCCCCGCCGAACGCACCGCCCCCACCGCATCGG
>NZ_CDRNDK010000631.1:0-2966 GCF_977012225.1 Planomonospora algeriensis
GCGCGCCCGCCGTACCGGATGCGTCCGCCGTGCCGGGTGTGCCCGCCGTACCCGGCGGAGCCGCCGGAAACGCGCGGCCGGGCCGGGCCCGCCTGCGCTCCAGCCGCTGCCCGGTCAGGGCGAGCAGGACCGGGAGCACGGTCAGTGTGACGGCCACGCTGACCGCCGCGATGACCATCCCGGCCAGCCCGAGGCTGCGCAGGAACGGCACCGGAAGGACGACCATGGTCACCAGGCCGACCGCGACCGCCGCCCCGCTGAACAGCACCGCGCGCCCGGCGCCGCGCATCGCCCGGTGCACGGCCGCGTCGCCGCGGTGGCCGCACGCCTGCTCCTCCCGCCACCGGGCCACCAGCAGCAGCGAGTAGTCGATCGCGATGCCCAGGCCCAGCAGCGGCATGGTGGTGAGCGCCACGTCGTGCACCGTCGTCACCAGCGTCAGCAGCAGGATCACGATGAACGAGGTGAAGACCGCCAGCACCGAGATCAGCAGCGGCACGAGCGCCAGGGCGGAGCGGAAGACACCGAACAGCACGAGCACGGCGGCGGCCGCACCGATGCCGATCTTGGCCGGGACGTCCACGCCGCCCGCGTCCACGCTCGGCGCGAGGGCGTCCAGCCCGGTGACGCGGACGGTGCTGCCCTCCGGCAGGAGCGGGGTCATGGCCGCGGTGATCACCGGGCTCTCGTCCGGGGTCTCGCCCAGGCCGCCGCCCGGCGGGCTGCCGTCGGAGTAGGTGCCGGGGAAGACCAGCCCGAAGGTGGTGCGGCCGTCCGCGCCGATGAGCCGGGGGTCGCCGGTGTCGGCGTAGGAGACCACGCGGGCCTCGGGGAGCTTCGCCGAGACGGCCGCGAACGCCCTGCCGATCACCTCCCTGTGCTCCTGCGCCCGCAGGCCGCCGGGCAGCACCACGACCGGGACGAAAGGCCGCTGATAGCCGCCGTTGCCGTAGAGGCGGACGATCTCCTGGTTGGCGTCGAAGGCGGGCATCCCGGGGTGGGCGTACTCCTCGGACAGGCGCTGGATCGCGAACGGGGTCGCGGCCAGGCCCGCCAGGAACGCGCACACGGCCAGCAGCGTCACCAGCCGCCTGCGCCGCAGGACGAATGCCGAGAGTCTCTCCATGGCCCCAGTGCAGCAGGGTGATCTTCAGTGGCCGTGCGGCCGTTCTGGGAGAACCCTGCGGATCCGGTCTCACAGAGTTCTCCCAGGACTTCCGGAGATCGGCTGGGGGAGACTGGCGGGGTGAGCCGGATACTGGTCGTGGACGATGAGCCCTATCTCGCCGATCTCGTGGCGACCGCCCTGCGCTACGAGGGGTTCGAGACGGAGACGGCGGGCACGGGCGCGGCGGCGGTCTCGCTGGCGGGGACCTTCCGCCCCGACCTGGTCGTGCTGGACGTGATGCTGCCCGATGTGCCCGGCACCGAGGTGTGCCGGCGGATCCGGGCGGCCGGGTCGGAGGTCCCGGTGGTGTTCCTCACCGCGCGCGACGCCACCGAGGACAAGATCCGCGGGCTGACCGCGGGCGGGGACGACTACGTCACCAAGCCGTTCAGCCTGGAGGAGCTGATCGCCCGGATCCGGGCGGTGCTGCGGCGGACGCGGCGCACCGGGCCGGAGACCGGCCGCCTGGCCTTCGCCGATCTGGTCATCGACGAGGAGGCCTACGAGGTCCGGCGGGACGACCGGCGCATCGACCTCACCCCCACCGAGTTCAAGCTGCTGCGCTTCCTGACCGCGAACGCGGGCCGGCTGGTCTCCAAGCGGCAGATCCTCGACCACGTGTGGGAGTACGACTTCGGCGGCAACGACGGAGTCGTGCAGACCTACATCAGCTACCTGCGCCGCAAGGTCGACTCCTGCGGGCCGCCCCTCATCCACACCGTGCCCCGCGTGGGCTACGTCCTGCGGCTGCCCCGGGAGGACTGATGCCCTCCCTCGACTCACTGCGCGCCCGGCTGGTCGTGACGGTCGTCGGCCTGGTCGCGCTGGCCTTGGGCGTGGTCGCCGGAGCCGTCTTCGGGGCCCTGCAGGACTGGCGCGGGCACCGCGGCGCCCGGCTGCTCGCCCTGGACACCCCGGAGGCGCTGCTCGCGGCCTCCGACGAACTGACCGGGCGCGTCGCCCGCGTCCTGGCCGTCTCGTCGGCGGTGACCCTGGCGGTCCTGGGCCTGCTCGCCGCGTACCTGATCCGCCGGGGCCTGCGCCCGCTGGACCGGATCGTGGAGGCGGCGGCGGACATCGGCGCGGGCGATCTCGACCGCCGGATCGAGGCGGCCCCGGCCGGGAGCGAGGTGGGCCGCCTCGGCCACGCGCTCAACGCGATGCTCGGGCAGCTCGAACGGGCGTTCCGGCAGCGGGAGGAGTCGCAGGAACGGCTGCGCCGCTTCGTCGCCGACGCCTCCCACGAACTGCGCACGCCCGTCGCCACCGTCCGGGGGTACGCCGAGCTGTTCCGGCGCGGCGCGGCCACCCGGCCCGAGGACCTGGCCAAGGCGATGAGCAGGATCGAGGCGGAGGCGACCCGGATGGGCGCGCTGGTGGACGAGCTGCTGCTGCTCGCCCGCCTGGACCAGGGGCGGCCGCTGGAGCGCGCCCCGGTCGAGCTGACCGCCCTGGTGGCCGACGCGGTGTCCGACACCCTCGCCATCGAGCCGGACCGGCCGCTGCGGGCCGAGCACCCGGGGCCGGTCGAGGTGCCCGGCGACGCCGCCAGGATCCGCCAGGCGGTCGGCAACCTGCTGGCCAACGTGCTCGCCCACACCCCGCCGGGCACCCCGGCCGTCGTCCGGGTGCGCCGCGACGGGGACGAGGCGGTCATCGAGGTCGCCGACGAGGGACCGGGCCTGGCCGAGGAGCAGCGGACACTCGTCTTCGAGCGCTTCTACCGCGCCGACCACGCCCGCGGCGGGGACCGCCGCCAGGGCGGGCCGGGCTCGGGCTGGCGGATCGTGGCCGCGGT
>NZ_CDRNDK010000632.1:0-2944 GCF_977012225.1 Planomonospora algeriensis
CACGCCGCCCGGCCACCCGGTCGGCTCGCGCCGCGGCGCGGCGCGATGACCGACAGCTTCTCCCACGCCGGAGGCCCGGCGCCGCCCGTCGTCCCGCATCCCATCGCGGCGACCATGACTCCCGCGGTGATCCCGAAAAACCGCCTACGGTGCATAGGTGCCCCTTTCCCAGGGTGCCCTTGGCACTCTAGGTTACAGCACCATCACTTTCCGCCACAGAACGGGACGTAGCGGGCCCCATGGTCCGACTACTCCACCGTGACGCTCTTGGCCAGGTTGCGGGGCTTGTCCACGTCCCGCTCCAGGGCGACGGCGGCGTGGTAGGCGAAGAGCTGGAGCGGGATGCCCAGCAGGATCGGGTCCAGCTCGACCTCGTTCTTGGGCACGACCAGGCAGTCGTCGGCCAGCTTGGGGTCGGCGACGCGGTGGCCGACCATCAGCACCCGCCCGCCGCGCGCCCGGATCTCCCCCAGCGTGGTGAGGTTCTTGTCCAGCAGCTCGTCGTCGGGGACGATCGCCACGGTCGGCATCTCCGGGCCGATCAGCGCCAGCGGGCCGTGCTTGAGCTCGCTGGCCGGGTAGGCCTCGGCGTGCACGTAGGAGATCTCCTTGAGCTTCTGCGCGCCCTCGCGCGCCACCGGGTAGCCCCGGACGCGGCCGACGAACATGATGCTCGGCGAGCCGGCGTACTTCTCGGCCAGCTCCTTGACCTGCGGCTCCAGGGCGAGGATCTCCTTGATCTGGTCGGGCAGGGCGCGCAGCCCCTCGCAGATCCGGCGGCCGTCGGCCGGCGACAGGTCGCGCACCCGGCCCAGGTGCAGGGCGAGCAGCGCGAAGGCCACGGCGGTCGAGGTGAACGCCTTGGTGCTGGCGACGGAGACCTCGGGCCCGGCGTGCAGGTAGACGCCGCCGTCGCACTCACGGGCGATGGCGCTGCCGACGGTGTTGACGATGCCGAGCACCCGGCCGCCCTTGCGCTTGAGCTCCTGGACGGCCGCGAGGGTGTCGTAGGTCTCCCCCGACTGGCTGATCGCCACGTACAGGGTGTCGGGCTCCACGACCGGGTTGCGGTAGCGGAACTCGCTGGCCGGCTCGGCGTCGGCCGGGATGCGGGCCAGCTCCTCGATGAGCTGGGCGCCGATCTGGCCGGAGTAGTAGGCCGAGCCGCAGCCGATGATCTTCACCCGGCGGAAGGAGCGGGTCTCCCGCGCGTCCATGTTGAGGCCGCCCAGGTGGGCGACGTTGAAGCGCTCGTCGAGGCGCCCGCGCAGGGTGCGGGCGACGGTGTCGGGCTGCTCGGAGATCTCCTTGAGCAGGTAGTGCTCGTAGCCGCCGGTGTCGTAGTGCGCGGCCTCCCAGTCGACGGTCAGCGGCTCCTTGGCGGTCTCCCGCGCGTCGCTGGCGAAGGTGTTGAACCCGTCGGCCCGCAGCACCGCGAGCTCGCCGTCCTCCAGGTGCACCACCTGGCGGGTGTAGCGGACCAGCGCGGCCACGTCGGAGGCGGCGAACATCTCCTTCTCGCCGATGCCCAGCACGATCGGGCTGCCGTTGCGGGCCACGACCACCTCGCCGGGGCGCTCGGAGTCCAGCACCGCGATGCCGTAGGTGCCGACGACCCGCTTGAGCGCGAGGCGGACGGCCTCCTCCAGCGAGTCGGTCTCCTTGACGGTCCGGGCGATCAGGTGCGCCAGCACCTCGGTGTCGGTCTCGGACAGGAAGACCGCGCCGTCGGCCTCCAGCTTGGCCCGCAGCTCGTCGGCGTTCTCGATGATGCCGTTGTGCACGACCGCGACGCGCTCGTCGTTCGACAGGTGCGGGTGGGCGTTGACGTCGCTGGGCACGCCGTGGGTGGCCCAGCGGGTGTGGCCGATGCCGACGGTCCCCTTGAACCGCGCGGGCACGACCGCCGCCAGGTCCGCCACCCGGCCCTTGACCTTGCGCATCTTCAGGCCCTTGTTGGAGACCACCACGCCGGCCGAGTCGTAGCCCCGGTACTCCAGGCGCTGCAGGCCCTCCAGCAGGATCGGCGCCGCGTCCTTCGGGCCCACGTAGGCCACGATTCCACACATGATCATCACCCTCTCACTGAGATATTTATACCTTTTGTACGGTTTTATCCGTAAATAATCCGCCGCAACTGGCGCAGGGAGAGCTCCGGGGGCGCGACCCGGCGGGCCGCCAGCTCCGCCGCGATCCTCGGGAAGATCACGTCGTTGACCAGCCCCTTCGCCTTGAGCTCGGCGTGGCGCCGCCGGACGTACTCCTCGACCCCCTCCGAGAAGTACGCCAGCACGTCCGCCACCACCCGCGCCGCCTCCCCCGGTCCGAGCGCGCTCGTCCGGGTCAGATGAGTGATCAGCTCCTCGTGCGGATGCCATGCCGTGGACACAGACCAGGACGATATGCAGGGGGAATGTGATTCGCCAACTTTCCTGCCCGGAATCGGGCAGGAAATCATCGATTCTCTCCATCCCGCCGCGCGGATCACACAAGGTAATTCAACGTCACTGTGGGTAGTGGTTCGGGCGGGAGGAACCACTATGCGCCGCCTGCCATGCGTCACCGTCTTCGCCGCCTTCGCCGTCTTCGCCGCGCCCCCTGCCCAGGCCGCCCCGGAACCGAACCTCCGGACGGGCCCGCAGGACAGCCCGCAGGGCGGCCCGGGGGACCGGGTGCGCGACCGCCCGCCCTCGGGCAGGCAGGCCGCCTTCACCCGGGCCGCCCGCGCGTACGGCGTGCCGGAGAACGTGCTGCTCGCCGTCTCCTACCTGCAATCCCGCTGGGACGCCAACGGCGGCACGCCGAGCGTCTCCGGCGGGTACGGTCCCATGCACCTGGTCGACGCGCGCACCGCCGTACCCCGCGACCGCCACCCCGGCGGCCACCACGGCGGTCACCACGGCGGTCACCACGGCGCGGCCGGGGCGGACGCGCGCGGCGACGA
>NZ_CDRNDK010000633.1:0-2931 GCF_977012225.1 Planomonospora algeriensis
GGAGGTCGCGGACGCGGCGGCCGGGCTGGCCCGCCGGGTCCAGGGCGAGCTGGCCCGCGCGTTCGGCGTCGGCTCGCTGAGCGTCGTACTGGTCGAGCGCGGCGGGGTGGGCCGGACCACCAGCGGCAAGATCCAGCGCTCCCGGACCCGCGAACTGCTGCTGACCGGGTTGCTCCCCGTCGTGCACGCCGAACTCACCGGACCCGTACGGGACGCCCTGGCCGCGGCAGGAAGTGCGACAGGAAGTGCGGCCGGAAGCGCGGCCGGGGGAGCGGCGCAGGGGGTACCGGGGACCGCGCAGCAGGGAGAGGGAGAGTGAGCATGTCCGCTGACGCCGGGATCGCCGTCGACCTGGAGGGCATCCGCGACTGGCTGCGGGCCCGGGTGGCCGCCTACGTCGTACGGCCGCCCGAGGAGATCGACCCGCTGGTCCCGATCGCCCAGTACGGCATGGACTCGGTCTACTCGCTGGGCCTGTGCGGCGACATCGAGGCGGAGTACGGCCTCGAGGTCGAGCCGACCCTCGCCTGGGAGCACCCGACCGTCTCGGCCATGGCCGACCACCTGCGGGGCAGGCTGAGCGCCCGCTGATGGCCACTCGGACGGCCGCCGGGACGGTCGCGCGACCGGCCGTGCGACCGGCCGCGCGGTCGGCGGGCCGGCTGCTCGGACTGCTGCTCGGCCTGTTGCTCGGCCTGCTGTGCGGGCGGCGCGGCAAGTGGGTGGTGCTGGCCGTCTGGCTGGGCGTCGTCGCCGTGGCCGGGTCCTCCGCGGGACGGCTGGAGTCGGTGCAGAAGGACGACATCGCCGCCTACCTGCCCGGCAGCGCCGACTCCGCACGGGCGGTCGAGCGCATCCTCGGCATGCAGGGGGAGAGCCTCTCCCCGGCCACCGTCGTCTACGAGCGGCGCGGCGGCGTGACCGAGGCAGACGAGGCCGAGATCGCCCGCGACCTGGAGGCGCTCGCCCGGGTCGAGGGGGTCGTCGCCGAGCTGCCCGCGCCGACCGGCGGCAGGAGCTTCGACCGCCGGGACCTGGACCGGGAGCTGGAACCGTACCGGGACGCGAAGGGGCGGCTGCCGGAGGGGCTGCGGGCGGTCGAGGAGAAGCTCCGGATCCCGAAGACGACCAAGACGATCGACCTGCTCGCCGCGGAGCGGTCCCGGGACGGCGAGGCCGTCCAGGTCGTGGTCGTCGTGCGCGACCACGGCGGGCGGGAGACGGCGCGGGTCGTCGAGCGGGTACGGCGGGTGATCGACGCCGGGCGGCCCGCCGGGCTGGCCGCGCACATCACCGGGCTGGTCGGCTTCCAGGCCGACGCGCTGGCGGTCTTCTCCACCGTGGACACCGACCTGCTGCTGGCCGCCCTGGGCGTGGCGGTCGTCGTGCTGCTGGTCACCTACCGCAGCGCCGTGCTCTGGCTGCTGCCGCTCGGCACCGTGCTGGTCGGCCTGGTCGTCGCGATGGGGGTGAACCAGGCGCTGGCCGCGGCGGAGGCGATCACGGTCAGCAGCGTCGCGGTCTCGCTGCTGATGGTCCTGGTCATCGGGGCGGGCACCGACTACGCGCTGCTGATCGTCGCCCGCTACCGGGAGGAGCTGCGCCGGCACGCCGACCGGCACGAGGCGATGGCGGTCGCGCTGCGCCGGGCCGGACCCGCCGTCGTCGCGAGCGCCGCGACCGTGGTGGCGGGCCTGCTCTGCCTGGTGGCGGCCGAGCTCAACTCCACCAAGGGACTGGGGCCGGTCTCGGCGGTCGGCGTGGCCTGCGCGATGCTCGCGATGACGACGCTGCTCCCCGCCGTCATGGTGATCTGCGGCCGCTGGGTGTTCTGGCCGGTGATCCCGCGCCCCGACCCGCGCCCCGACCCGCACGGCGGCGACCGGGCGGCCGGGGGCGCGTTCTGGGGGAGGCTGGGCCGCGGGATCGCCCGGAACCCCCGGCGGGTGTGGTCGGCCACCCTCGCCGTGCTGGCGCTCTGCTCGGCCGGGCTGACCGCCTACCGGGAGGGCGGGCTGGACAACGCCGACGTGTTCCTCGGCCGGCCCGACTCCGTGGTCGGGCAGGAGGTCGCGGCCCGGCACTTCCCCTCCGGAGGAGCCGACCCGGTCCAGGTGGTCACCGGCGAGCGGTACGTCAGGGACGTGATCCTGGACACCGCGCAGCGGCCCGAGGTCACCGCGATCACGCTGGGCGCGGCCGGCAACGGCGACGTCCTGCTCAACGTGACCGTGCGCCCGTCCGCCGGCCGGGACGCCGAGCGGCGCGAGGTGCTCGCCCTGCGCGACCGGCTGCGCGCCGTGGCCGCCCCCGACGTCAACGTGGGCGGGAACGCGGCGCTCGTCGCCGACCTGGAGCGGGGCGCGGAACGCGACCGCGAGGTGATCATCCCGCTGGTGCTGCTGGTGGTCTTCGCGGTGCTGGCGCTGCTGCTGCGCTCGCTCGTCGCGCCGCTGCTGCTGCTCGCCACCGTCGTGGTGTCGTTCCTGGCCACGCTGGGGATCAGCGCGCTGGCCTTCACCCACCTGTTCGGCTTCGCCGGGGTGGACCAGGGGTTCGTGCTGCTGGTCTTCGTGTTCCTGGTCGCCCTCGGCGTCGACTACAACATCTTCCTGATGCACCGGGTGCGCGAGGAGGCGCACCGGCACGGTACGGCGCGCGGCGCGGTCCTCGGACTGGAGGCGACCGGCGGAGTGATCACCTCGGCGGGGGTGGTGCTCGCGGGCACCTTCGCCGTGCTCGTCGTGCTGCCGCTCTCCCAGACCGTGCAGCTCGCCTTCGCGGTGGCGGTGGGCGTGCTGCTGGACACGATGATCGTCCGCTCGGTGCTGGTCACCGCGCTCACCCTGGACATCGGCGACGCCGTCTGGTGGCCGGGCCGCCTGTCCCGCGGTCCGGCCCGGTGGAGCGGCGCCCGCCGCCGGCCGGGAT
>NZ_CDRNDK010000634.1:0-2930 GCF_977012225.1 Planomonospora algeriensis
CCGGCCGGGCACGCCGGGTCGCGTCCAGCGGACGTCCGAGGACCCTGGCCAGGCCCGGGGCGGCCGCCGGCCCGAGCAGGGCCAGCCCACGACGGCGCTCACCGCCGCGGCGGCCAGCACGGCCACTGAACCGTTCCCCGTCAGGACGGCGATCAGGCCGGCGACGCCCACCCCGGTCGCACCCGCACCGATGACGGTACGGCCCCGGCCCGCGCCGGTGTCGGCCGCGGAGCGGCGCATGGCCTCCAGCGGCGCCACGGCGGCGGCGCGGCGGGCCGGCCCGAGCACGGACAGGACCGTGACGCCGAGACCGACCGCGAAGGCGATGGCCAGGGTCCGGGGCGTCACGATGAGCCCGCCGTCCGGCAGGGTCATGCCGAAGGCTCCGGCCAGGCCGCGCAGCCCGGTGGCGCCGGCGACGCCGAGGGCGATCCCCCCGGTGGTGGCCGCGGCCCCGACCAGGAGCGCCTCCCCGAGCACCGAGCCGAGGATCTGTGTGCCGGTGGCGCCGGCCGCGCGCAGCACGGCGAGTTCCCGAGTGCGCTGGGTGACGACGATCGAGAACGTGTTGGCGATGAGGAACGCGCCGACGAGCAGGGCCGCCGCCGCGAGCGCGAGCAGCATCAGCTGCAGGGAGGCGACCTGGGTCTTCGCGGCGGCCGCGCTGGACGCTGCGATGTCCCTGCTGGAGGTCACCTCGTAGGCGGGCCCGACGGCGGCCGCAACCGCGCTCCGCAGCCGCTGGACGTCGGCGTCGTCGGCGGCGACGACACCGACCTCCGACAGGCCGCTGCCGAGGCCGAGCAGGTCCTGCGCCCTGGACAGGCCGACCAGTGCGACGGTGCTGTCCGGCAGCCCGGGCTCGGCGCCGAATCCGGCCAGCCCCACCACCCGCAATACGGCCGTCTCGTCCGCCCGCACAGTGACCTGGGACCCCAGGCCGATGCGGTGCAGGCCGGCGGTCGCGGCGTCGACGACGACCTCGTCATCCGCCATCGGCGCGCGGCCTGCGCGCAGCGTGAACGCGCCGGTGGGGGCGGGTTCCCACGACAGGAGCAGGGACGGGCCCTCGGGGACGATCGCCTTCCCGCCCGCGCTGAGCAGGCCCTGGCCGCGTACGACGGGCACGGCGGCGGCGACGCCGGGCACCGCGCGGATCCGGTCCACGAGCGTGGCGGGCAGCGGGTCGCGCTCGACCTCGACCCCCATCGCCGCGTCGAAGGCGGCCGCGTCGCGGACCGCCAGGTCCATCCCGGCGCCGGCCGTGCGGAACCTCTCGTCGAGCAGGTGCCGGGAGGTGTCGGTGAGCACCAGGCTGCCGGTTGTGAACGTGACCCCGAGGAGGACCGCCAGCAGCGTGAGCGCGAGCCGGCCGCGGTGGGCCAGCGTGGTGCGGAGGGCCAGACGCCACATCGTGGTCACTCTCCCTTCCGGGTCGCGGACCCGGCGAGGTTCGTCATGCGGGACAGGATGGCCGGGACATCCGGATCGCATAGTTCGTCGATGACACGGCCGTCGGCGATGAAGACCACCCGGTCCGCGTACGCCGCGGCACCGGCGTCGTGGGTGACCATGACGATCGTCTGGGCGAGTTCGTGGGCGGCGTGGCGCAGGAAGCCCAGCAGGGCCTCACCGGCGCGGGAGTCGAGGTTGCCGGTGGGCTCGTCGGCGAAGACGATCTGCGGCCGGGCGGCCAGGGCGCGGGCCACCGCCACCCGCTGCTGCTGCCCCCCGGACAGTTCTCCGGGACGGTGGCGCATCCGGTCGGCCAGCCCGAGCATGGTGACGAGTTCGTCGATCCAGGCCTGGTCGGCCCGCCGGCCGGCGAGGGTCAGCGGCAGGACGATGTTCTCCTCAGCGGTCAGCGTGGGCACCAGGTTGAAGCCCTGGAAGACGAAGCCCACCCGTTCGCGGCGCAGCAGCGTGCGCTGCCGTTCGCTGAGCCTGCTCAGATCGGTGCCCCCGATCAGCACCTGCCCGCCGTCCACCGTGTCCAGACCGGCCAGGACGTGCATGAGCGTGGACTTTCCCGAGCCGGACGGTCCCATGACTGCGGTGAACCGTCCCGCGGGGATCGAGAGGGTGGCGCCGTCCAGGGCCCGTACGGCGGTGTCGCCGCGGCCGTAGATCTTCACCACGTCGCGCGCCTCGGCGGCGGTGGCCGTCTGCGGCGTCCGCGTGGCGGGGGTGTCGATGCTCATGACCGGCTCCTGTTCAGGGGGAAGAGAGTCGAGAGGCGGGCGATCCGGCGTGAACCCGGCCCGGCCCGCCGGTCCCGGGCCGGCACGCTTCGCAGAAGACGCCGGTGCTCGGCTTCGCGCAGCAGTTCGGCATGCGCCGACAGAGCCGCCTCAATCGTCGGGACGGTGTGCACGGTGACCTCCGGGGTGCGTTACTCGGTGACAGCAGGAGCGTCGCGTCCCGTGCTGTCTCCGGGCTGGCCGCCCGCTGGCCGTTCGCCGCGCCCGCGGCCGCGGGCGGACAGCGGGCGGACAGCGGGCCGCCAGAGTGGCCCGGCAGGCTGCCTGCCATGGCAGACGAATCACATGAAGAGGCCGAGGACGCGGTGGGGGCCATGGTGACCGTGACCGTTTCGGCCATGCTGTGTCGGCGGTGCGTCCGCCTGGTCAGCCGGCACGTCCGGGACGTGCCTGGTGTCGTGTCGTTCGAGGTCGACGCCGCGCGGGGCCTCCTGCGGGTACGCGGCGGCATGGCGGCCGGGCACCTGGTGGAGGCGCTGCGGTCGGCGGGTTTCCGGAGCGCCCGCTGCGGGCACCGGGAGCACGGGCAGGATGATCCGGACCGTCTGGCACCGGCCAGCGGGCCGTGAACAGTCGAGCCGTGAACAGTCGAGCCGTGAACAGTCAGACCGCGGACGGTCAGACCGTCCGGCCGCCGCGGGGCCCGGCCGGGCGCCGGAGCGGCCGGCC
>NZ_CDRNDK010000635.1:0-2930 GCF_977012225.1 Planomonospora algeriensis
CCAGCAGCACCCCGGCGCGGCCGACCGTCTCCGTCCCGGGCGCGCGCCGAGGCCGTGGCTCGGGGTGGAACCGGTCGCCGGAGTCGTCGCCGGGGTGCCGGGGGTACGGTGGCCGCGCCGTCCCGGCCGGGCGCGCCGGACGTGTCCGCCGGCAGGTCGATCGGGACGAACGGCTGGGCGGACGGCGAGGAGCAGCCCGTCAGGCCGGCCAGCGCCAGAGCGGTCACCGTACCCACACCGATCACGCTAGAAGCGCCCGCCGCGCGCAACCACCGGTATGCACGGATCGGCATGATTCTCCCCTTCCTTCTCCCCTGGATCACACGGGCGGCCCGGACCGCACGGGCGGTCCCGACCACGCGGGCGGCCCGGAGGACCTCATCCGTCCGGCCCTCCGGCCGCGGCGCCCCGCTCATGCCGACGGCGCCGAACTCATCCGCCACGCGGGCAGCAGCTCGTCGATGAGGGCCTCGGTCTCCGGGGCCATCCCGCCCCCGTAGGGGTGGGACGCGGCCCGCCGGTGCAGGGCGTCGGCCACGGCTCGCAGCCGGGCGGGGTCACCGGTCCGGTGGGTCGCCCGGAGCAGGTCCCGCCAGAGCCCTTCGTCATCGGCGGCCAGCAACAGCCCGGCCCGCACCGCGGCCACCGCCCGGCCGGGTTCGCCTGCGGCCAGCCACACCTCGCACGACCGGTGCGCCGCGTCGGCGACGCCCGCCGCCACGTCGTACTCCAGGTCGTCGGCGGCCAGCCACGCGTAGCGGCCGCGCGGGCGGCCGTTCAGCAGCGGACCGCGGACCAGGCCCAGCGCCTGCTCCAGCAGTACGGCACGCGCCGCGGCGTCCGCGTGGGACCGACGGACCAGCTCGCGGAAGAGCATCCAGTCGGTGCGCACCTCGGGGCCCAGGCGCAGCCGCCCGGACTCGTCGGCGTACAGGTTGGGCCTGCCCTCGGAGTCGGCGCCCAGCCAGGCGGCGACGCGGGCGATGGTGGCGTCCCTGACCACGGCCTGCACACCGCGCGGCCACAGCACCCCGCCGAGCACGACCGGGTGCACGCCGCCCGGATGGGTCGCCAGGTAGACGACCATCTCGACGGCGAGCCCGGCGCGGCCCTCCTCCATCGGCGGCGGGCCCGCGATCTCGATCGGGCCGAGGATGCGCACCTCCACCGACGGGGTCGCGGTGACGGGCCCTGCCTCGTCGTCCACGGGCTCGCCCTCCAGCCGCCGGGCGGTCGAGAACAGCTCGACCAGGGCCCGGTACTGGCGGTGGGGCAGTAGCTGCGCGGCCACCTCGAAGCCGAGCGCGTCCACCCGGATCCGGCCGTCCCCGTCGATCTCCCAGTTCCACGTGGCGTGCGGGACGTCTCCGGCGATGACGTACCCGGCGGCCGTCCGGGCGCCCGTGCGGGCCAGCATCGCCAGCCTGCGGGCCTCCTCGGCGCTCGGGGGGATCGCCGAGAGCAGGTAGTGCGGCGACCAGACGGGGTCGCCGGCGCGACCGTGGATCCGCCCGGTGAGCACCTCGGCGCCGTGCCCCCGGTCGGCCGCCGACCGGGCCTCGGCCTCCAGCTCCGGCAGGACCTCCTCCAGGCTGCTCGCGCACCTGATCCGCTCGGGCGCGATGACGGTCAGCTCCTCGCCGAAACCCACGAGCGTGACGCGCATCCGGTCCGACCAGCGGTTGGTGGCCAGTTCCACGGCGAGCGCGGCCAGGGCCGCGGTGGTCTGCGCGCCCCGGACGGCGATCAGGCCGTGGGCGGCCTCCAGGTCGACGAGCACCCGGCCCTCGCCGTCCCCGCCCAGGGAGACCAGTCCGGGGTACGGCGCGGGCGCGTCGGCCAGTGCCGCCTCGTCCAGCATCCGGCCCTCGTGGGCGGGCAGCCGCCAGACCTGGCCCCCGTCGTGGGCGGCCCACGGCGCGGGGGCGTCCGCGTCCGGCGGGTGGATCCACAGGTCGAGGTGGCGCGGGGACAGGTGCGCGGCGTAGATCGTCGGCGGGACCCGCCCGGCCGCCGCCAGGGACCGGCCGAGCAGCCGCAGCCCGATGTCCAGCATCCGGCTCCCGGGGGCGTCCGCGCCGAGCCTGAGCGCGAGCTCCGCCTGGGCCGCGTCGTCCCGGGGCCGGACGATCCGGCGTCCGAACGCCCGGTGCCAGAGCTGCTCCCTGCGCCTGCGCCCGAGCGCCGCCAGCAGTCCGGCCGCGGCCAGCGAGGCCCCGGCCAGGTAATCGAGCATGCCCGGGCCGGAGTCGCCCGGGTCGGCGGAGTCACCGGAGTCGCCGGTGTCGCGTCCGGGGCGGCCGGTGTCCGAGGCGACCGCGGAACCCGTGGAGTCCGCGGAGTCCGCAGGCCCCCGGGAACCCGTGGAGTCCGCGGACCTCGGGGAGCGTTCGGAGCCCTCCGCCTCCGGATCCGCGGCGGCCCGGTCGTCCCCCGCGGACGGATCGGCCCGCTCCGGAACCGGCTCAGGCCGTACGGCCGGCCGCTCCCGCGACTCGGCGGGCGCCTCCTCCGGGAGGCCGGTCCCGCCCGGGACGACGTAACGGGTCCGGCCGTCGAGTTCGGCGGGCTTGCCCGGATGGTCACCGAGGGTGGCGGGGCGGGGCTGGTCGGCGGGCACGATGTGGACGTTGCGCGCGTCGTCCGGCATGTCGAGCACCCAGCCCGGCCTGATCAGGTCCGCGATGCGCAGCCGGCTCCCGTCGGGCTGCTCCTTGTGCTGGTTGAGCCGGTAGACCTCCGGGTAGCGGCGCCCGTCCCCGAGGCACTTCTCGGCGATCTCCCACAGGCTCTCGTGGTGCCGCCCGTGCGGCGGCTGGACCACGTAGACCTTCTTCGCCCTCTCCACCGGCACCAGCGGCGCCCGCTCCGCGGTGGCCGGCGCGGCCGGCGAGGGCGTCTCTGCCGCGACGGCCGCCGGGCGTCGGCGG
>NZ_CDRNDK010000636.1:0-2919 GCF_977012225.1 Planomonospora algeriensis
CCGGCTCCCCGGCCGCCTGCGCCAGGTGCAGCGCCCCCGCCGAGCGCGGTGTCCGCGTCACCCGCGGCGGGCTGGACCCAGAGCTCGTCGAAGGGGCCCTCGGCGAGCAGGCGCGTGTTGGCGACGCAGTTGAGCGCCACGCCCCCGGCCATGGTCAGCCGCCGTTCGCCAGTGCGCTCGTGCAGCCAGCGGGTGAGGTCGAGCAGGACCTCCTCCAGCCGCCTCTGCACGCTGGCGGCGAGGTCGGCGTGGTCCTCCGACCACGGCTCGCCCCGGCCGAGCCGCTTGGCGTAGCCGGCCCAGTCGACCGGTTCGACGCGGAACCCGCCGTCGCCGGTGGCGCGGATCAGCTCGCGCAGTTCGCCCAGGAAGCGCGGCTCGCCGTAGGAGGCCATGGCCATGACCTTGTACTCGTCGCTGGAGCGCATGAAGCCCAGGTGCTCGGTGACCTCCTCGTACATGAGGCCGAGCGAGTGCGGGAGTTCCTGGGCGGCCAGGACGGTCAGCTCGCCGTCGGCGTAGCGCCCGGCCAGGTGCGAGACCGCCTCGCCGCGCCCGTCGCAGACCAGGACGGCCGAGTCGCGGTACGGCGCGGCCAGTCCGGCCGAGGCGGCGTGCGCGACGTGGTGGGGCACGTAGCGGACCTGCGCCGGGTCGAGGCCGGGCAGCGCGGTGGCCAGGAAGTTCGGGGCCCGGTGGGCGTAGGTGGTGCGCAGGTCCTCCCAGCGTTCGTCGAGGCCCCGCTGGCCGGGCCGCACCAGCGCGGGATCGTAGGAGTAGGCGACCCCGTCGAGGTCCTCGGGTTCCAGCCCGGCCTGTGCCAGGCACCAGGCCGCCGCCTGCTCGGGCAGCTCCCAGGCCGAGAAGGGCACCGGGCGCTTGCCGTGCTTGCGGCGGCTGAACCGCTCCTCCTCCGCCGCGGCCACCACTTCGCCGTCGACGACCAGCGCCGCCGCCGGGTCGTGAAAGATCGCATTCAATCCAAGGAATTTCATGCATTCGCCTCCCGCAGACACCTAGTCACTACCGAGAGGAGCGCTTCTCAAACACCGCACCCCGATAGAAGTGCAGCTAGATGGCTTGCAACCAGCACATTGTCACTCTAAGTAGTTTTTTCTCGGTTAACCTCCACGCAAACGGGAAGTAGGGAAAAGCAAGGAACAAAGTATTCGGGAGGAATGAAGTGCCGCACGACGAACGACCAGCCGCCATTCTTTTCGACCGTGACGGCACACTCGTGAAAGACGTTCCGTACAACCGCCGGCCCGAGCTGGTCGAACCGGTCCCCGGCGCCCGGGAGGTGCTCGACCGGCTCCGCGGCGCGGGCGTCCGGGTCGGCGTGGTCACCAACCAGTCGGGGGTGGCCAGGGGGCTGGTCGGCGCGGAGGAGCTGGCCGCGGTCAACACCCGCGTCGAGGAGCTGCTCGGCCCGTTCGACGTGTGGGCGGTGTGCCCGCACGGCGACGCCGACGGCTGCGGCTGCCGCAAGCCCGCTCCCGGGCTGGTCCTGCGCGCGGCGGAGGAGCTCGGCGCCGATCCCCGGGAGTGCGTGGTGATCGGGGACATCGGCCGGGACGTCGAGGCGGCCCGCGCCGCCGGGGCGCGCGGCATCCTGGTCCCGACGGAGGTGACGCTGCCCGAGGAGGTCGCCGCCGCCCCCGAGGTCGCCCGGACCTCGCCGCCGCGGTCGCTGGCGCTCGGCTCCGCCGTTCCGGACGGTACGGGGAACCGCGCGGGGAACCGCGTGGGAGACCGCGCGGACGCGACGCCGCGAGGCCGTACGCGCTCCGCCGCGCCCGTCCCCGCCCGGGGGGTGCCGTCGTGAGGATCCTGCTCTGGCACGTGCACGGCTCGTGGACCACGTCCTTCGTCCACGGGGCCCACGACTACCTGGTCCCCCTCACCCCCGGCCGGGGCCCCGACGGGCGCGGCCGGGCGCGGACCTTCCCCTGGCCGGAGGCCGTGCGGGAGGTGCCCGCGGACCTGCTGCGCGGGGAGGAGGTGGATCTGGTCGTCCTGCAGCGGCCGCACGAGATCGAGCTGGCCGAGCGGTGGCTGGGCCGGCGGCCGGGGCGGGACGTGCCCGCCGTCTACGTCGAGCACAACACGCCCAAGGGCGAGGTCCCGGTCACCCGGCACCCGCTGGCCGGCCGCGACGACGTCCCGCTGGTCCACGTGACCCACTTCAACGCGCTGTTCTGGGACAACGGCCGGGCCCCCGTCCGGGTGATCGAGCACGGCGTCCTCGACCCCGGCCCCCTCTACACCGGTGAGCTGCCCCGGGCCGCCGTCGTCGTCAACGAGCCGGTCCGGCGCACCCGGGTGGCGGGCACCGACCTGCTGCCGCGGTTCGCCGAGGAGGCGCCGCTGGACGTGTTCGGCATGCAGGTCACCGGGCTGGCCGGGCACCTGGGGATCCCGCTGGGCGCCTTCGAGGACCTGCCGCAGGCGGCGATGCACGCCGAGCTCGCCCGGCGCCGGGTCTACCTGCACCCCTACCGGTGGACCTCGCTGGGGCTCTCGCTGATCGAGGCCATGATGATCGGGATGCCGGTCGTGGCGCTGGCCGCCACCGAGGCGGTGGAGGCGGTCCCGCCGGAGGCGGGCGTGGTCTCCACCCGGATCTCCGTGCTCGCCGCCGCGCTGGAGGCCTTCACCGGAGAGCCGGAGCTGGCCCGGCAGGTCGGCAAGCACGCCCGGGCCGCCGCGCTGGCCCGCTACGGCCTGCCCCGCTTCCTGGCCGACTGGGACCGCCTGCTCGGCGAGGCGGCCGGAGGTTGATCCCGTGGCCTCTCCTGGTGACTTCCGTGATCGCCGGGGCAGGGGACGGCGATGAGAACGAGAGTCGTCCTGGTGGCCGCGGTGGCGCTGGCGGCGGGAGCGGCGTCGGCGGGTTGCGCGCCCGCCGGCCGGGACCCG
>NZ_CDRNDK010000637.1:0-2910 GCF_977012225.1 Planomonospora algeriensis
CGCCGGGAGCGGCGGAGACGAAGAGAGCGGCGGGGACGGCGGCACCCGGGCGGAGTGAGCGGGCCCGTCCGGCCCGCCCCGGTCGTTCCGGGCGGGTCGTTCCGGGCGGGTCGTTCCGGGGGCGGTCAGCCCGCCTCGGTCATCCCCCCTCGCTGCGCGCGGTTCTGGTTCTGCCGGCGGACGGCCAGACCCATGTCCACGGCCGCCACCACGGCGAGCACGGCCATCACCGCGGTTATCCAGACGAGGCCCGCGGCGAAGCTGAGCACGCCGATGGCGATGGCGGCGATCATGGCGAACGATCCCAGCCGGATATGGACCACGTCGCGGGGCGTCGCCGGGACCATCGTCCTGCCGGTCTTCGACGTCTGCTCCGGACGCTGCGGTTCATGAGTCATCTCGCACCCTCCTCCGTATCAGACCGCTCCCGTACCCACGGCGACCTCTCCCATGCACCCTCCCGAGGGCGGGGCCGTACGGCCGCGCGGCGGTGGACGCCCCCGCGAATGTTCCCGCGCGGGGCGGGAAGGGGCGACGGGCACGAGGACACGGACGAGTGGAAAGAGGTGATCGCGCGATGCCGGCACGCGAGGAGCTGCCGTCGACCCTGCGGCGCTCTCCCAAGAAGGCGCAAGAGACCTGGATCAAGGCGCACGACTCGGCGGTGGAGACCTACGGGGAGGGCGAGCGGGCGCACCGCACGGCGTTCTCCGCGCTGAAGCACTCCTTCGAGAAGGTCGGCGATCACTGGGAGCCGAAGAAGGAGAAGGGGCCGTCCGACGCGCAGGCGCGCAGGAGCACGCCCGAGGCGGGGAGGACCGCCGAGGGGGTGGACGCGTCGGCGTCCAAGGAGCACCTGTACGGCATCGCCCGGCGCCTGGACGTCAGGGGACGGTCCGCGATGACCAAGGGACAGCTGGTGGAGGCCATCAAGAAGGCGAATAGGAAGAGCACGGCGGACGCCCGCTGACCCGCACCGGCCCGGGCCCGGCACCGCTCCGGACGCGGTGCCGGCGCCCGGTGTCTGGAACGCGGCATGTTTCCGAAGATTCTCCCTGCCTTCGCTATAAGCCGGTCGGCAGCGGATAGGAAACGCCGGAAGCGAACGCAGCAGGGAGGGAAGCGTCATCATGACGGACGTGTCGAGCATGGGACCGCAGCCGGGTGACGAGCGTCCGGTGCTGACCAACCGGCAGGGGCATCCGGTCTACGACAACCAGAACCAGCGCACGGTCGGAGCCAGGGGCCCGGCCACGCTGGAGAACTACCAGTTCCTGGAGAAGATCAGCCACTTCGACCGGGAGCGCATCCCCGAGCGGGTGGTGCACGCCCGAGGGGTCACCGCCTACGGCTTCTTCGAGGCCACCGGTTATCTCGGGGACGAGCCGATCAGCCGCTACACCCGGGCGAAGCTCTTCCAGAAGGCGGGCAAGCGCACCGACGTGGCCGTGCGGTTCTCCACCGTGATCGGCGGCCGGGACTCCTCCGAGGCGGCGCGCGACCCGCGCGGGTTCGCGGTGAAGTTCTACACCGAGGACGGCAACTGGGACCTCGTCGGCAACAACCTGGCCGTCTTCTTCATCCGGGACGCCATCAAGTTCCCCGACGTCATCCACGCGCTCAAGCCGGACCCGGTGACGTTCCGCCAGGAGCCCAACCGGATCTTCGACTTCATGTCGCAGACGCCCGAGTGCATGCACATGCTGGTCAACCTCTTCAGCCCGCGCGGCATCCCAGCGGATTACCGGCATATGCAGGGTTTCGGGGTAAATACGTACAAATGGGTCAATCAGCACGGAGAGACGCATCTAGTCAAATATCACTGGATGCCGAAGCAGGGCGTGCGGAGCATGACCGTCGAGGACGCGTCGGCCGTGCAGGCGAAGGAGCTGGGGCACGCCACCAAGGACCTGCACGAGGCCATCGACCGCGGCGACTTCCCGGAGTGGGAGCTCCTGGTGCAGATCATGACCGACGAGGAGCACCCCGAGCTGGACTTCGACCCGCTGGACGACACCAAGGTCTGGCCGGAGGACCGGTTCCCGGCGCGGCCCGTCGGCCGGATGGTCCTCGACCGGAACGTGCAGAACAACTTCGCGGAGAACGAGCAGATCTCGTTCGGCACCGGCGTCCTGGTCGACGGCCTGGACTTCTCCGACGACAAGATGCTGGTCGGCCGGACGTTCTCCTACAGCGACACCCAGCGCTACCGGGTGGGCCCGAACTACCTGCAGCTCCCGGTCAACCAGGCCAAGAACGCCGACGTGCGCACCAACCAGCGCGACGGCCTGATGACCTACCACGTGGACGGTGCCGGGGAGAACCCGCACGTCAACTACGAGCCGTCCGTCAACGGGGGCCTGCGCGAGGGGCGGTTCCCCACGCACGACGAGCAGGGGCCCGCGATCACCGGGCGCCTGACCCGCAAGCGCATCCCGCGAACCAACGACTACATGCAGGCCGGCCAGCGCTACCTGCTGATGGAGCAGTGGGAGCGCGACGACCTCGTGCACAACTTCGTCACGCTGCTGTCGCAGTGCGACCGCCCCATCCAGGAGCGTATGGTCTGGCACTTCCTGCTGGTGGAGGACGACCTGGGCCTGCGCGTCGGCGAAGGGCTGGGCATCGGCCCGGATGACGTCTCGCACCTGGAGCCGCTGGCCGGCCAGGACCTCACCGACGAGGACCGCGAGCGCCTGTCCAGGCTGGGCAAGAACGGGCCGCGTGACGTGAACGGCCTGCAGATGACCCACTGCGTCCCGAACCAGCGCGCGGTCGTCAGCCCTCGCGCATCCGGGTGAGGAGCCCGGCGAAGTCGGCCTGCATGCGGGCGGCCTCGGCCGACAGGTCGCGGGAGAGCCCGGCGATCCGCGCGGCCACCTGCCCGGTCGCCTCGGCGGAACGCCGCAC
>NZ_CDRNDK010000638.1:0-2898 GCF_977012225.1 Planomonospora algeriensis
TCGACCACCTGGCCACCCGCATGCGCCGCAACTCCGAGAACCTCCTGGTCCTCGCCGGCCACGAGCCGACCCGCAGGCGCAGCCAGCCGGCCAAGCTCGTCGACGTCGTCCGCGCCTCCCTGTCGGAGGTCGAGGACTACGAGCGGGTCCAGGTCAAGGTGCACCGCGCGATCTCGGTCGCCGGAAGCGCGGCCAACGACATCGTCCACCTGGTGGCCGAGCTGGTGGAGAACGCCATCCAGTTCTCCCCCCGGGCCAGCCAGGTCGTCGTCTCCAGCAGCATGATCGAGGGCGGCGGCGCGCTGCTCGCGGTCAGCGACGCGGGCATCGGCATGACCGCCGAGGAACTCGTCGAGACCAACCGGCGGCTGGCCGACCCGCCCGTCGTGGACGTGTCGGTGTCGCGGCGGATGGGCCTGTTCGTGGTCGGCCGCCTGGCCCTGCGCCACGGCATCCGCGTCCAGCTCCGCCCGCAGGAGACCGGCGGCCTCATCGCCATGGTCCTCTTCCCGCCGGAACTCGTCGTCGAGGCGACGAGCCCGGTCCCGGCCTCCTCGTGGGGGTCGGAGTCGCTCACCTCGCAGAGCTCGTTCGGCCAGGCGTCGCTGAGCGCGAACCCGTTCAGCCAGGCGGCCCTGAGCCAGGGCTCGTTCGGCCAGGCGTCGATGGACCAGGGCCGGGCCTCCGCGGGCCAGTCGACGGACCGCGGTCCGTTCGGCCAGATCCCCGGCCAGGGCGCGTACGGCCAGGCATCCATGGACCAGCGCCCGTTCGGCCAGGCGCCGAAGGAGCAGGGTTCCTTCGGCCGGGCCTCGATGGACCAGGATCCGTTCGACCGGAGCTCGTTCGGCCAGGCATCCCTGGACCAGGGCTCCATGGATCAGGCATCCTTCGGCCAGGGCTCCTTCGGCCAGGCGCCGAAGGACCAGGGTTCGTTCGGCCGGCCTCCCGCGCCGCAGATGCCGTCGTTCGGCTCCGCCGACGAGCCGCTCCCGGAGCGGCGACCGGCGCAGTCCGCCCCGTTCGGCGCCCCGCCGCAGAGCACCGAGGCGCCCCTGCCCAAGCGGCAGGTCGGCGGGACGACCGGCAACGGAGCCTCCGCGGGTGGCGGAGACGGCGCCGCGGGCGCGTTCTCCGCGTGGGGGCAGGCCTCTCACGACGACCCCGTCACCGCCTCGATGCCGGCGGTCGGTGTCTCCCCGCTCGACGCCGAGGAGGAGGAGTTCCTGCCGATCTTCGCCTCCGTCGAGTCGGCCTGGTTCCGCCGGGCGGACGCCCCCGCGGACGCCGAGGCGGTCGAGGACGCCGGAGACCCGGACGAGGCGGAGCAGTGGACCGGGGCCGCCCCTCCCATCGGGGAGCGCGCGCCCGAGGTCGCACCGGCTCCCGAACCGGCCGCCGAGCCGGTGCCCGCACCGGTCAGGGAAGCGGTCCCGGCAGCGGTCCAGGGCCCGGCCGTCACCCCGCTCCGGCGGGCGATCCCGACCCGCCAGCCGGAGAACTGGCAGACCCCGGCCGACGCGGGCTGGCAGGCCGCCCAGGCGGCCAGCGACCCCAGCCTCGGCGGGATCACCGCCGCGGGCCTGCCCAAGCGGACCCCCAAGGCCAACCTGGTGCCGGGTGCCGCCTCCAGCGCACCGTCGACGCCGATGCCCCCGATCTCACCCGAGCGGGTGCGCAACAGGCTGTCGAGCTTCCAGCAGGGCGTGCGGCGGGGCCGTGCGGAACTATATGAGGACACCGCCCAGAACGGGGCGGAAAAGGAGGAGGGCCAGTGACTACTCTGAGCCATGAGGCCCGCAGGTTCGACTGGCTGATCACCGAGTTCGTCCGGGGCACCCCAGGTGTCGCGCACGCGGTGGTCGTGTCGGCCGACGGTCTGCGGATCGCCAGCTCCGAGGGGTTCCCGGATGACCGGGCCGACCAGCTCGCCGCCGTGGCCGCCGGGCTGCTCAGCCTGACCGTGGGCGCGTCCCGCGTGTTCGAGGGCGGCGCGGTCACCCAGACGGTGGTCGAGATGGAGCGCGGCCTGCTGCTGGTCATGGCGATCAGCGACGGTTCCGTGCTCGCCGTGCTGGCCTCGCCCGAGTGCGACATGGGTCTGGTGGCCTACCAGATGACCCTGCTCGTCGACCGGGCCGGCCAGGTCCTCACACCGGCGATCCGGGCCGAGCTGCAGTCCTCGCGGGGGCGCTGATGACCGGGTCGGCACACACTCGGCGAGCCGGGACCGCGCGGACCCCCCGTCCGTCCGTCCCGGCGTCCGAACCTGGAGAGGGCCGTGCTGGGCGTTGACGGAACCGGGGACGAGGAGCCCCTGTTCCGTCCGTACGCGGTGACCGGCGGTCGCGCCGAGCCGCGCTATCACATGGCGATGGAGACCCTGGTCTCCTCCTCCCCCATCATGGACGAGGAGCTGGCCCTGCTCACCCCCGAGCAGGACGCCATCATCAGGCTCTGCCGCTCGTTCCGGTCGGTCGCCGAGATCTCGGCGCTGCTCCGGGTCCCGCTCGGCGTGGCCCGCGTACTGGTGGCGGACATGGTGGACGAAGGCCTCGTCCGCCTCCACCAGCCACGCCTCGACCAGGGACAACCGGATCTCAACATGCTCGAAAGGGTGCTCAGTGGACTTCGCAGGCTCTAACCGCGGCGGCCTGACATCGACGAAGATCGTCGTAGCAGGCGGGTTCGGCGTCGGCAAGACCACGTTCGTGGGCGCCGTCTCGGAGATCCTCCCGCTGACCACGGAAGCGGTCATGACGGAGGCGAGCGCGGGTGTCGACGACCTGGGGCTCACGCCGACCAAGTCGACCACCACGGTCGCCATGGACTTCGGCCGCCTGTCCCTGGACCAGGACCTGATCCTGTACCTGTTCGGCACGCCCGGGCAGCACCGGT
>NZ_CDRNDK010000639.1:0-2896 GCF_977012225.1 Planomonospora algeriensis
GCCGGCGGTGGGCAGGCTGACGTCCGCGCGGCCCCTGCTGGCCGGGGTGCGGCCGGCCGCGAGGTGCTCGACCTGCCGCCGGGCACGTTCCTGCACGCCGGTCCGCCGATCGGGTGGGAGCGCGCCTCGGGGCCGATGCGCGGCGCGCTGGTCGGGGCGGTGCTGCTGGAGGAGCTGGCCGGCGACGCCGGGGAGGCGGAGGAGCTGCTGGTCGCCGGGCGGGTGCGGCTGGAGCCCTGCCACCACCACCGGGCGGTGGGCCCGATGGCCGGGGTGGTGAGCCCGTCGATGTGGATGTTCGAGGTGCGCGACGCCGAGCACGGCGGCACCGCCTACTGCTCGCTCAACGAGGGGCTCGGCAAGGTACTGCGCTACGGCGCCTACGGCCCCGAGGTGATCGGGCGGCTGCGCTGGATGGGCGAGGTGCTCGGCCCGGCGCTGGCCGCGGCCCTGGAGCTGACCGGGCCGCTGGACCTGCGGTCGCTGATCGCGCAGGCCCTGCAGATGGGCGACGAGCTGCACAACCGCAACCGGGCCGCGACCTCGCTGCTGGTCCGCGAGCTGGCGCCCGCGCTGGTGGAGGCCGCCGGCGGCCGCGCATCCGAGGTGCTGCGCTTCGCGGGCGGCAACGACCACTTCTTCCTCAACGCGGGCATGGCCGCCTGCAAGGTGAGCGCCGACGCGGCCCGGGACGTGCCCGGCTCGACGCTGGTCGTCGCGATGGCCCGCAACGGCACCGACTTCGGCGTGCAGGTCTCCGGGCTCGGCGACCGCTGGTTCACCGGTCCGGCGGGCGTGCCGGACGGGCTCTACCTCGGCGCGTACGGCCCGGCGGACGCCAACCCCGACATCGGGGACTCCACGATCACCGAGACGGCCGGGCTGGGCGGCTTCGCGATGGCGGCGGCCCCGGCGATCGTCAGGTTCGTCGGCGGCGACGTGGCCGACGCGACGGCGGCCACCCGGTCGATGTACGAGATCACCCTCGCCGAGCACCCCGCCTACCAGATCCCCGGTCTGGGGTTCCGGGGCACGCCGGTCGGCGTGGACGTGACGCTGGTGGCGAGGACCGGCCTGCTGCCGACGGTCAACACCGGCATCGCGGGCCGGGTGGCGGGCACCGGCCAGGTCGGCGCGGGCCTGGTCACTCCGCCCGCCTCGGCCTTCACCGCGGCGCTGGCGCCCTGGCGACGGGAGGCCCGGATCGGATAAGCCGCCGTTCCCGTTGCCCCGCGGGCTCCCGCGGCGGGGGCGTCGCCGCGTCCGTCCGCCGGCGTGCCCCCCGCCATTCCGGAGCCACTCCAAGATCGATCCGGGATCGCTTCACGGCGGATTCACGGCCGGTTCACGGCTGGTCGGCGGGCCGGTCACGCCGCGATCCGGTCTTGCTGGACAAATACCACGAAGTCCTTTCTTTGCCCCCAACTTCCATTACCGAATACAATCCGGATATCGTGTCCAACCTCACAAATGGGCTTGGACCTGGGAGCGGGGTATGTCGGCGGACCGTCTGATCGGCAAGGTACCCCCTGGACCGGAGGGTGTGAACATCACCGGGACCGCACCGACCGGCCAGGCGGGACAGGACAGACTGATCGGCAGGCGCTACCGGCTGCTGTCGCCGGTCGGCCGCGGCGGCATGGGCATGGTCTGGCACGCCCACGACGTGCTGCTCGACCGGGACGTCGCGGTGAAGGAGCTGATCCTCCCCTACGGACTGGACCACGCGGGCAAGCAGGTGGCGCACCGGCGCATGATGCGCGAGGCCCGCTCGGCGGCCCGGCTCAGCCACCCGGGGATCGTGACCGTCCACGACGTCGTCGAGGAGGACGGGCGCCCCTGGATCGTGATGGAGCTCGTCCGCGCCTGGTCCCTGGAGCAGGCCGTGCGGGAGAGCGGGCCGCTGCCGGTGGCCCAGGCCGCCGAGATCGGCATCCGGGTGCTCGACGCGCTGCGCCACGCCCACGCCTCGGGGATCCTGCACCGCGACGTCAAGCCCGGCAACGTGCTGCTCACCTCCGACCGCGTGATCCTCACCGACTTCGGCATCGCCGCCCTGGAGGGCGACGTCACGATCACCCAGACCGGCCTGCTGATGGGTTCGCCGGCCTACATCCCGCCGGAGCGCCTCTCCGGCCAGCCGATCAACCAGGCCGGCGACCTGTGGGCCTTCGGCGCCACGCTGTACGCCGCGGTCGAGGGCCGCCCCCCGTACGAGGGGCCCGACGCGGTGGCCGTGCTCGGCGCGATCCTCACCCAGGACCCCGTGCGGCCGCAGCGGGCCGGGGCGCTGGCCGGCGTCATCGAGGGCCTCCTCCGCAAGAACCCCGCCGACCGCATGTCCGCCGCCCAGGTCTCGGACCTGCTGGAGCAGATCCTGCGCAGCCACGGCTCCAACACCCCCAACCGGGGCCCCAACGGCCAGGTGCCCGCCGCGATGCCGGTGCCGGGCAACTCCATGCCGATGCACCTCATGCCGCCGCTGGACCTGCCCTCGGGGCCGATGCCCTCGCGGATCATCGAGACCCCCTCGGGGCCGGTGCGCGTGCCGTACGACCCGCAGCAGGACGCCCAGGGCGGCGGGGCGGGGCACGACCCGCTCTCCAGCCCCTCCGGGCCGTACTCCACCGGGCCGGCGGGCGCCCCCGGGCAGCCCGCCCCGCTGAACGTCACCATCGCGCCGTTCACCTCGCTGGACAGCATGTCCGGCGGGACCCGGCGCGGCTACGACGCGCTGCGCAGCTCCTCCGCCGAGCTGGGCCGGGCCCCGGCGGCCTCCCCCGGCGACGCCTTCTTCAACGACTCCTCGTTCGACGCGCTGTCCAGCTTCTCCGGCGAGGTCCCGGTCCCCGGCGCCCCGTCCGGAGACCGGCCCGCCCGCGGGCGGGCCGAGACC
>NZ_CDRNDK010000640.1:0-2893 GCF_977012225.1 Planomonospora algeriensis
GGCCTACCTGCGGACCCTCCCGGTGGACATCCTCAAGATCGACCGGTCGTTCACCGCCCCGCTCACCGACACCGACCCCCGCCAGGCCCGCGCCTTCACCAAGGCGATCCTGGAGCTCTCGGCCAGCCTGGGGCTGAGCACCGTCGTCGAGGGCGTCGAGTCCCGGGAGCAGGCCGCGGTCCTGCAGCAGATGGGCTGCCCGCTGGCCCAGGGCTACCTGTTCTCCCAGCCCGCCCCCGCCCGCGCGGATCGACGACATGCTCCAGGTGGCGCCCTCCCAGAGCGCGGCCTGACCTCCCGGCCCGGGGCCCCGTACCGTGCCGGAGGCGCCACCGCCGGACGCCGGACGCCCGGTGCCGCCGCGCGGCGGGACTGACGGATTCCGGGCGCGGCTGAGCCCGGCCATATCGGAACGTGCCAGGAGAACGGGTTTTCGGTCCGGCCGGTCAGGTGGATGAATCATCCCCTAATATCGTCCATCGGACGAAGAGCGCCCCAACTCGGCATCCCGGCAGCCGGCGACTCACATCTTCGGCGAGAGGGGAAGCGTGGCGGCGGCACTCCGCGGGGAGCGGTACTGCGGTGCGCTCCGGGCCCTGCTCGCCGGCCTCGTCGCGGTGGCCCTGTGCCTGAGCGCCACCTCGGCCGGTCACGCCGCGCCCAAGCCGGGCGCCAAGCAGCTCCGCAAGGAGCTGGCCCAGCTGCAGCAGCGGTCGGAGACCCTGATCGCCGAGTACTACGAGGCGCGCGTCCGGCTGGAGAAAGTCGAGCGGATCGAGAAGGTGGCCCGCGGCAACCTGGAGCGCGCGCAGCGGAACTTCGACCTGGCCGCGCGGGAGATCCGCCTGCTGGCCGCCGAGCGGTACCGCACCGGCGGCCTGACGTCGCTGGCGGCGCTGGTGGGCGAGGCCGACGCCACCGTCCTGCTGGACCGCCTGGCCCTGACCCGGCAGGTCGCCGCCGCCCAGGACGCCAGGCTGCGGAGCTTCACCGAGGTGCGCGACGCCCAGCTGCGGGCCCGCGAGTCGGCGCGGGAACGCGCCGCCGAGCTCCGCGACGCGCTCAAGGGGCTCGACGACGACAAGAAGCGGGCCGAGAAGCTGATCGGGCAGATCAAGGACAAGATCGACCTGCTCTACCCGACCCCCGGGATCCGCCGGGCCGACGGCACCTGGGTGCCCCAGCTGCCGTCCGGCCCGGACCACATCACCCCCCGGATGCGGCTGGTCCGGCAGCTGATCGCGCAGCGCTTCGGCTCCCGGTTCGGAATCGGCTGCTACCGGGTCGACGGGGGCATCGCCGGCGGCGGGGAGCACCCGCTGGGGCGGGCTTGCGACTTCATGCTCAGCAGCGGGGGCGCCATGCCGACGGCGGCCGAGACCCGGCGCGGTGACGAGATCTCCGCCTGGGCGATCAAGAACGCCCGGCGGCTCGGCATCATGTACGTCATCTTCCGCCAGCGCATCTGGCACGTGCGCACCGGCACCTGGCGGACCATGTCGGACCGCGGCGGCGTCACCGCCAACCACTACGACCATCCGCACATCTCGGTCTACTGACCGCGGGTTCGGCGGACGGGCGCCGGGCCGTCCCCGGCGCGCGGGGGGCGGTCTCCGAGGCCCCCGGACGGTCAGGGGCCGGTGTCGCCGAGCGAGCCCAGCAGCTTGCGGAGCAGGGCGGCCAGCTCGTCCCGCTCGGTGGGGGTGAGGCCGTCGAGCAGGCGGTCCTCGTTGGCGACGTGGCCGTCGACGAGGTCGCCGACCAGGCGGTGACCGGTCTCGGTGAGGGTGACCAGGACGAGGCGGCGGTTGTCCTCGGCGGTGGCGCGGGTGACCAGACCCTTGGCGACGAGGCGGTCGATCCGGTTGGTCAGCGCTGCCGAGCTCACCATGGCGGCCTCCGCCAGCTCGCGCATGCAGAGGGTCCGGTCGGCGCGGAACAGGGTCGCCAGCACGTCGAACTCCCAGGGTTCGAGGCCGTGCTCGTCGAAGTGGGTCCTGACCCCGCGCTCCAGCAGGCGGGAGGCCCGGGAGATCCGGCCGACCACGCCCATGGCGGAGGTGTCCAGGCCGGGCCGTACGGCGGCCCACTGGTCGAGGATCCGGTCCACGGCGTCGTTCATCGGGCCATGCTACCTGAAATCTTCGACATCGAACTGTTTGACATATCCCCGATCATCGCCTTAACGTTTCGCCGTCACAAGTTTCGATGTCGAAGATTTCGAGGTGGAGAAGATGAAGGTCCTCGTGCTGGGGGCGACCGGCTACATCGGCTCGGCGGTCGCCGGGCGGCTCGCGGAGCACGGCCACGAGGTGGTGGCCCTGATCCGGCCCCGGCCGGGCGAGGTCCGTTCCGTGCCCGGGGCGGCGGAGGTCAGGCACGGCGACGTGACCGACCCCGCCTCCCTGGCCGCGGCCGCCGCGGACGTGGACGCGGTCGTGCACGCCGTCGCCCGACGGGGGAGGAGGCGGTGGAGACGGCGGCGGTCGACGCCCTGCTGGCCGGCGGGGCGAAGGTCGTCTACACCAGCGGCGTCTGGGTGCTCGGCGCCGGCTCCTCGGATGAGGAGAGCCCGCTGAACCCGATCCCGCTCGTCGCGTTCCGGGCGGCCGTCGAGCGGCGGGTGCTCGCCTCCGGCGGCGTGGTGGTCCGGCCCGGCATCGTGTACGGCGCTGCCGGAGGCATCCCCGCCCTGCTGGTCGCCAAGGCCGCCGAGCACGGCCGGGGCCGCTACGTCTCCGCGGGCGGCCGGGAGCCCGCCTGGGCCACCGTCCACATCGACGACCTGGCCGACCTGTTCGTCGCCGCGGTGGAGAGCGGGGAGCCCGGCGCCGTCCTGCACGGGGTGGGGGAGGAGGCGGTGCCGTTGGCCGCCGCCGCGAAGGCCGCCGCC
>NZ_CDRNDK010000641.1:0-2891 GCF_977012225.1 Planomonospora algeriensis
AGGCCGGGCACGGCGGGCCCGCCGGGTGCACCGGACGCGCCGGAGGAGCCGGGCCCGCTGGAGGAGCCGGACGCGCTGGAGAACCCGGGCCCGCTGGAGGAGCCGGATGCGCTGGAGAACCCGGGTCCGCCGGACGAGCCGGACGCGGCGGGGAGTCCGGCTCCGCCGGGTGTGCCGGAGGGGTCGGACATGCCGGGAGATCCGGAGAGGTCGGGAACGGTCACGCCGAGGATGCTAACGCCGGGTTCCTCCGGACGATCGAACTGCCGTACGCTCATGGTCAAGCGAAGGCAATGGGAGGAAGCCGGTGTGAATCCGGCGCGGTCCCGCCACTGTGACCGGGGAGCGACCCCCGACCAGGCCACTGTCCGCGTGCGGACGGGAAGGCCGGGGCGAGCGTCGATCCGGGAGCCAGGAGACTCCGGCCGTCGCGTCCGCCGACGATTCGGGGCGAGGACCCCGAGGGAGGAAGAGTTTCCGTGCGCCCTTCGCCGTGCCCCCGTCCCGAGGGGCGTGCCGCGTGATCCTGCTGCTCTCCACCTCCGACACCGACCTGCTCAGCGCCCGCGCCAGCGGCGCCGCCTACCGGTTGGGCAACCCCGCCCGGCTCGCCGCCGGGGACCTGCCGCCGCTGCTGGAGGGCGCCGACCTGGTCGTGGTCCGGCTGCTCGGCGGGCGCCGCGCCTGGGAGGAGGGCCTGGACGCCCTGCTCTCCGGACCCCGGCCCGTCGTCGTGCTCGGCGGCGAGCAGGCGCCCGACGCCGAACTGATGGAGCTGTCGACGGTTCCCGGCGGCGTCTGCGCCGAGGCGCACGCCTACCTCGCCCACGGCGGTCCGGCCAACCTCGCCGAGCTGCACCGCTTCCTGTCCGACACCGTGCTGCTCACCGGCCACGGCTTCGCCGCCCCCGCGCCCACCCCGGCCTGGGGCGTGCTGGAGCGCGAGACCCGCCGGGACACCGCCGGGAACGCTGCCGGGAACACCGCCGGGGACGTCCCGGTCGTGGGGGTGCTGTACTACCGGGCCCACCATGTCGCCGGGAACACCGCGTTCGTCGAGACGCTCTGCGCGGCGGTCGAGGAGGCCGGCGCGCGGGCGCTGCCCGTCTACTGCGCCTCCCTGCGCACCGCCGAGCCCGCCCTGATCGAGACCCTGCGCCAGGTCGACGCCCTGGTGGTGACGGTGCTCGCCGCCGGGGGCACCCGCCCGGCCACCGTGTCGGCCGGCGGCGACGACGAGGCGTGGGACGTCGGGGCGCTGGCCGAGCTCGACGTGCCGATCCTGCAGGGACTCTGCCTGACGAGCAGCCGGGAGACCTGGGAGGGCAGCGACGACGGCCTCTCTCCGCTGGACGCCGCCACCCAGGTCGCCATCCCCGAGTTCGACGGCCGGATCATCACCGTGCCGTTCTCGTTCAAGGAGATCGACGCCGACGGGCTCACCGTCTACGCCGCCGACCCCGAGCGGGCCGCCCGGGTGGCCGGCATCGCCGTACGGCACGCCGCGCTGCGGCACGTCCCGTCCGCGGAGCGGCGGATCGTGCTGATGCTCTCGGCCTACCCGACCAAGCACTCCCGGATCGGCAACGCCGTCGGCCTGGACACCCCGGCGAGCCTGGTGCGGCTGCTGGCCGCGCTGCGCGAGCACGGTTACGACACCGGCGCCGAGGACGAGCTGCCCGGCGTGGCCGCCCAGGACGGCGACGCGCTGATCCACGCGCTGATCGCGGCGGGCGGGCAGGACCCCGACTGGCTCACCGAGGAGCGGCTGGCCGGCAACCCGGTGCGCATCGCCGCGCGCACCTACGCCGGGTGGTACGGCACGCTCCCGGCGGACCTGCGCGAGCGGATCGAGGCGCACTGGGGGCCGCCGCCCGGCGAGCTGTTCGTCGACCGGTCCCGCGACCCGGAGGGCGAGATCGTGCTGGCCGCGCTGCGCGCCGGGAACGTCGTGGTGATGGTCCAGCCGCCGCGCGGCTTCGGCGAGAACCCGATCGCCATCTACCACGACCCGGACCTGCCGCCGAGCCACCACTACCTGGCGGCCTACCGGTGGCTGGCCGACGGGTTCGGCGCGCACGCGGTCGTGCACGTCGGCAAGCACGGCAACCTGGAGTGGCTGCCCGGCAAGTCCGCGGGCCTGTCGGCCTCCTGCGGCCCGGACGCCGCCCTGGGCGACCTGCCGCTGATCTATCCGTTCCTGGTCAACGACCCCGGCGAGGGCACCCAGGCCAAGCGCCGCGCCCACGCCACCCTGGTCGACCACCTGGTGCCGCCGATGGCCCGCGCCGACGCCTACGGGGACCTGGCGCGGCTGGAGCAGCTCCTCGACGAGCACGCCTCGATCGCGGCCATGGACCCGGCCAAGCTCCCGGCGATCCGCGCCCAGATCTGGACGCTGATCCAGGCGGCCCGGCTCGACCACGACCTGGGGGTCGGGGACCGCCCGCACGACGCGGAGTTCGACGACTTCCTGCTCCACCTGGACGGCTGGCTCTGCGAGGTCAAGGACGTGCAGATCCGCGACGGCCTGCACGTGCTGGGCGCCGCGCCGGAAGGGCGGGTCCGCGTCGACCTGGTGCTCGCCATGCTCCGGGCCCGCCAGATGTGGGCGGGGAGCGAGGCGCTGCCCGGCCTGCGGGAGGCGCTGGGCCTGGCGGAGGACGGCGGCGTCGGCCGGGCGGACGTCGACGGGGCCGAGACGCTGGCCCGCTCGCTGGTCGAGGCCATGGAGGACCGAGGCTGGGACCCGGCCGCGGCGGCCGGCGCGGTCGCAGCCGTCCTCGGACCGGACGGCGGCGCCGTACCCGGATCGGGTGGCGGTGCCGTACCCGGATCGGACGGCGGCGCCGTACCCGGATCGGGTGGCGGTGCCGTACCCGGGCCGGGTG
>NZ_CDRNDK010000642.1:0-2885 GCF_977012225.1 Planomonospora algeriensis
CCGCCGGTCACCCCGGCCCCGGCCGCCGCGGGCCGGGGACGGCGGGCCTCAGACCCGCCGGGCGCTGGCGACCAGGTGGATGCCCACGGTGTCGTCGTCGTCCGGGTGCGCCTCCAGCTCGGTGCGGACCAGCCAGTTCAGCGCGCGGGAGTCGGCCGCGAGGACGTGGTCGACCGTCGAGGGGGACAGCACGGTGCGAGGCCGTATCCACTCGACCTCCAGCCCCGCCTCGGTGAGCAGCTCGCGCAGCTGGGCGCTGCTGAAGCAGCGGGTGATGCTCCCGTCGGGCCAGGGCACGAGCATGACCTCGCTGGTCTGGCGCAGATGCGCCCAGTAGTTCTGCTCGGCGAGGATCGCCATCCCCAGCACCAGGGAGTCGACGCAGACCAGCGCCCGCCCGCCGGGGCGCAGCACCCGGGCGACGTCGCCGATCGCGGACTCGGCCATGAGCTCCAGGGACATCGACCGGTCCTCGGCGAGCACGGCGTCGACGCTGGCGTCGGGGAGGAATCGCAGGTCGTCGGAGCGGACCTGCCGGACCCGCTCGGCGTCGCGCAGGACGGGCTGGACCTCCGCCGCCACCGCCCGGCGGAAGTCGACCACCTCGATGACCCGGTGCCCGGCCCGCGCGGCCTGCGCGGACCAGCGGCCCTGGCCGCGGGAGAGGTCGAGGACGACGGAAGGGCTCCGGGGGAGCCAGCGGCTCAGCTGCTCGGCGACGACCGCGCGGTAAAAGGTCCAGTACGGCCCGAGCGTTCCTGAGCCGTTCAGCTCTTCGGCCGGGATGGGCAGCACAAGCGGCTCCTGGCGTCGGGGTTCCGGTGGTTTGAAGCTACCTTCCGGTACGTATGTTTTTCCCCGTACCGGCTCGTTCGTCACCTTCCATCTTGAGGGAACAGACGGCCGGGTGGGCGTGTTGCCAACGAACGGCGCACACCCTTCCGGGAGGTTGGCAAGCGAATGCTCGCGTTGATCGAACCCGTCACCGGCCCCGGCGACCGGGCTCTCCCTGACGAGCGGGTATTCTCCGCTCAGTACGGTGTCCCGCGTGAGCCGGACTCCGGAGATCCTAAGGGGGTGGGTCCGGTCCCTGCGACAGATGCGGAGACTCTGGAACAGCGGAGCGAGCGGTTCGAGCGGGACGTGATGCCCTACCTCGACCAGCTCTACTCCGCCGCGCTCCGGATGACCAGGAACCCCGCGGACGCGGAGGACCTCCTCCAGGAGACCTTCGCCAAGGCCTTCGCCTCCTTCCACCAGTTCCAGGAGGGCACGAACCTCAAGGCCTGGCTGTACCGCATCCTCACCAACACCTTCATCAACAGCTACCGCAAGAAGCAGCGGGAGCCCAAGCAGGCCGGCACCGAGGAGATCGAGGACTGGCAGCTGGCCAGGGCGGAGTCGCACACCTCGACGGGGCTGAAGTCCGCCGAGATCGAGGCGCTCGACCACCTGCCGGACAGCGACGTCAAGGACGCGCTGGCGGCGCTCCCGGAGGACTTCCGGATCGCCGTCTACCTCGCCGACGTCGAGGGCTTCCCCTACAAGGAGATCGCCGAGATCATGGGGACCCCCATCGGGACCGTGATGTCGCGGCTCCACCGTGGCCGCCGTCAGCTGCGGACGCAACTCGAGGACTACGCCCGGGAGCGTGGCCTGGTTCCTGCGGAGGGTGCAAAGTGAGCTGTGGAGATCACCACGACACGGACTGCCGCGAGGTCCTGGACAAGGTCTACACCTACCTCGACGGCGAGCTCGGCGAGGGTGACTGCGCCGACATCCGGCAGCACCTGGACGAGTGCGGCCCCTGCCTGCGGGAGTACGGCCTGGACCAGGTGGTCAAGCAGCTGGTGGCCAGGCACTGCGGCTGCGACGCGGCGCCCGAGGACCTTCGGGCCAGGATCCGCGACCGGATCGACCAGGTCCGCAGCGAGCTGGCGACCTGACCTCTAGGATCTCCCGTACGACGACGGCCGCGCGGGCGTGCCGGTGAGCCCTCCCCGGAAAAAAGGGGGCGGGGGTCCCGTAGGAGCCCGGCCGCGGCCAGGCAACGAGAACGGGGGGTCGGCATGCGGGTGCTCGTCACCGGAGGGGCCGGGTTCATCGGATCGAACCTGGTGGACCGGTTGCTGGCGGACGGCCACGAGGTGGGGGTCGTTGACGACCTGTCCTCGGGCGGCAGGGGCAATCTGGCCGGTGCGGAGGGGGACCCGCGCTTCGCCCTGTACGAGATGGACATCCTCGACCCGGCGCTGGCCGGCGTGGCCGCAGACTTCCGGCCGGAGGTGATCTGCCACCTCGCCGCGCAGATCAGCGTGCGCAAGAGCGTGGCGGACCCGGTCCGCGACGCCCGGCTCAACGTGGAGGGCACCGCCGCGGTCCTGTCCGCCGCCCGGCACGGCGGCACGCGCAAGGTCGTCTTCGCCTCCTCCGTCGCGGTGTACGGCCGTCCCGAGGTCATCCCGGTCCCGGGGGGCGCGGCCACCGACCCGCGCTCGCCGTACGCCGCCTCGAAGCTGAGCGCGGAGATCTACCTCGCGACCTTCAAGGCGCTGCACGGCATCGACTACACCACGCTGGTGCTCTCCAACGTCTACGGCCCCCGCCAGTCGCCCGAGGGGGAGGCCGGGGTGGTCGCGATCTTCACCGACGCGCTGCTCAACGGGGCCCCCACCGTGGTCTACGGCGACGGCACGCAGACGCGCGATTACGTCTACGTCGACGACGTGGTGGACGGTTTCGCCCGCGCGTGCGGAGAGGCGGGCGGCGGCGGCCGGTTCAACCTGGGCACCGGGGTGCAGACCACCGACCGGGAGCTGCACACCCTGGTCGCGGCGGCGGCGGGGGCGGCCGACGAGCCGGGGGGGCGCGCCCGCGCGGCTGGG
>NZ_CDRNDK010000643.1:0-2885 GCF_977012225.1 Planomonospora algeriensis
CAGCAGCGGCCCGGCGGCCCGGGGCTCGGCGACCGGCAACCCCTCCTCGGCCCGGATGCGGTCGCACTCGGCGTAGACCTTCGCCGTGGACAGACCGCCGTCGGCCAGCGCGAACACCCAGTGGAACGGCCCGGCCGCCTCCAGCGGGCTCAATCGCTCGCCCCGGCCGGTGCCGACGGCGGTCCCGCCGAGCAGCGCGAACGGCACGTCGCTGCCGATGTCGGCGGCGATCTCCATGAGATCTTCCAGCGGCAGGCCGAGGCCCCACAGCTCATTGCAGGCGACCAGCGCGGCCGCGGCGTCGGCGCTGCCGCCGGCCATGCCGCCGGCCACCGGGATCGCCTTGCGGATGGCCAGGCTCACGCCGTACGAACGGCCCGCGTGCCGGGCCAGCGCGACGGCGGCCCGGATCGCGAGGTTGTCGCCGTCCTCGGGCACCTGGTCGGCGGACTCGCCCTCGACCCGGACGCTCATCCCGGTCTCCGCGACGGCCGTCACCTCGTCGAAGAGCGAGACCGCGTGGAAGACGTTGACCAGGTCGTGGTAGCCGTCGTCACGGAGCGGCCCGACCGCGAGCTGCAGGTTGACCTTGGCGGGGACACGGACGGTCACGGAGTCCATGATGCGTCCTCCACCGGCTCTTGCTCATGCATGGTCACCGATGGTAACGGGAGCACCGTCCCGCTCACGCCAGCACATCGACAAATCACGCTATGCGCGGTTCTCAGCGATCCGGGCGAAATCTTCCACCGTGAGCTGCTCCCCGCGCTCCGAAGGATCGATCCCCGCGGCGCGCAGCGCGCTCTCGGCGGCGGCGGCCGTACCGGCCCAGGAGGCCAGGGCGGCGCGCAGGGTCTTGCGGCGCTGCGCGAAGGCGGCGTCCACCACGGCGAAGACCTCCTCGCGGGTCGCCCCGGTCGCCGGAGGCTCCCGGCGGGTCATCGCCACCAGCCCGGAGTCCACGTTGGGCACGGGCCAGAAGACCGTGCGGCCGACCGGGCCGGCGCGGCGGACGTCGGCGTACCACGCCGCCTTCACCGAGGGGATCCCGTAGATCTTCGAGCCCGGCGCGGCCGCCAGCCGGTCGGCCACCTCCGACTGGACCATGATCAGGACGTTGCGGAGCGAGGGCAGGACCTCCAGCAGGTGCAGCACCACCGGCACGGAGACGTTGTACGGCAGGTTGGCCACCAGCGCGGTCGGCCGATCCGCCGGCAGCTCCTCCGGCAGGACGCGCATGGCGTCGGCGAGCACCACCGTGAGCCGGTCGGCCAGCTCGGGGGCGTGCTCGGCGACGGTCGCCGGGAGCTGCGCGGCGAGGACCGGGTCGATCTCCACCGCGACCACCGAGCGGACCTCCGGCAGCAGGGCCAGGGTGAGCGAGCCCAGACCGGGGCCGACCTCGATCACCACGTCGTCGGGGCGCAGCTCCGCGGTCCGGACGATCCTGCGCACCGTGCCGGCGTCGATCACGAAGTTCTGGCCGAGTTTCTTGGTCGGGCGGATGTCCAGCCTCTGTGCAAGATTACGTATCTCCACCGGGCCCAGCAGGCTCATGCTCGATCCCCGCCCCCGGGCGCGGCGCAGGTGCGCACCCCGCCGTGCCCGCGGTCTCGTCCGCGTCCGATCACTTTCCCTCTCCCCATGCCATCCGACAAGTCTCGCGCATCGAATGCCGTGCGAAGACGCATCCTGGACACGAAAGGTTCGACTGTGGATACCGTTGTCCCCCGGGGGACGGCCTTCGAGGGCTCATTCGAGGGTTCGAGGGACGAGGATCTTCTGAGTGAGGTGGCCGTGAACCAGCCGGGTGTCGAAGGGCTCCGCACCGGCGATCCCGAGAGGATCGGGCCGTACCGCCTGCTCGGGCGCCTCGGCGAGGGCGGTATGGGGACCGTCTACCTGGCGCAGGCGCCGACCGGGCGGCCGGTCGCGGTCAAGGTGGTCAAGGCGGAGTTCGCGATCGAGGAGGGGTTCGCCTCCCGGTTCCACGCGGAGGTGGAGAACGCCCGGCGGGTGGCCTCCTTCTGCACCGCCCAGGTGCTCGACAACGGCAACGCCGACGACGGCCGGCCGTACATGGTGACCGAGTACATCGCGGGCACCCCCCTGTCCCGGCAGATCTTCCAGCACGGCGCGCTCGAACCGGGCCCGCTGCACGGCGTGGCCCTCGGCGTGGCCGCGGCGCTGGCCGCGATCCACGTGGCGGGACTGGTCCACCGCGACCTCAAGCCGGCCAACGTGATCCTGTCGCTGTCCGGGCCCCGCGTGATCGACTTCGGCATCGCCCGCGCGCTGGACTCCACCTCCGGTTTCACCAAGTCCGGCGAGGTGCTCGGCAGCCCCGGCTGGTGGGCGCCGGAGCAGGTGCGCGGCCAGGAGGTCACCCCGGCGGCCGACGTCTTCGCCTGGGGCTGCCTGGTCGCCTACGCCGGGAACGGCCGCCACCCCTACGGCCGGGGGAACATGATCACCATGGCCTCCCGGCTGCTCAACGGCCCGCCCGACCTGGGCGCGCTCCCCGCCCCGCTGAACGACCTGGCCCGGCTGGCCACCTCGATGGACCCCTATCAGCGCCCGACCGCCCAGGACCTGCTGATCGCCCTGGTCGGCGGCGGCATCGCGGCCCCGACTCCCGCGGCGGCCCTCCCGGTGGACCCGCCCACGCTGGTCGCCACCGACGCGCTGGCCGAGTCGTGGCAGGCCCCGCCCAACGTCGAGTCGGACGCCACGCTGACGCTCAGCGTCCTCGACCTGCAGGTCCCCGCCGCACCCGCGCCCGCGGAGCCCTCCACGGTGCCGGGGGCCTCCACGGTGCCGGGGGCCTCCACGGGCCCCTCGGCTCCCCCGGGACAAACCGCGCCCGCCGCGCACACCGCGTCCAC
>NZ_CDRNDK010000644.1:0-2865 GCF_977012225.1 Planomonospora algeriensis
ACCGGCGCCTGCGCGGGCCGTACACCGCCGCGGCGCGATCGTCGCCGCCCTGCTGCCGGACGCCCTGCCGGAGCTCGTCGCCCGCTACGACGTCGAACTGCGCGCCATCGCCCCCGACCTGCGCGACCTGATCCCCGCCCGGCGCCGGTCCAGGGCGGACGCCCTGCCCCGGGCGGAGCGGATCCTGGTCCACGCGCCGCGCCGGACGCTGCGCATCGCCAACGGCGTCGCCGAGTTCCTCCGCGCCCATCTGGAGGAGCGGACCGGGCCCCGCAGGCTCGTCGTCACCGGCACCGCCGAGGCCGACCCCACCGACCTGGAACTGCTGGCGGTGCTGCGCCGCCGGATCCCGCCGGAGCTGCTCACCGTGGAACTGCGGGAGCAGGCCGCGGCGCCGCCCGACCTCGAGCCCGAGGAGCACGACAAGCGCGCCGACGAGCTGGAGCGGCAGGGCTCCGTCGGCGCGCGCCTCGGCGCGATCCCCTACCACCGCGAGCGCGGCACCGACCCCCGCCGGGCCGTGGAGGCGCTGCGCTTCGCGGTGCAGTGGTGCCTGGACGCCGGATGCCACGACGCCGTCACGGAGCTGGGCCCGCGCGGGCTCGCGCTGACCGATCCGGAGACCGACCCGGAGACCTGGTGGCGGTTCCTGCACAGCACCGCGACCGCGCTCGGCTCGCTGCGCCGCGAGGACGAGGCCGTGGCCCTGTTCGACCTGGCCAGGAGGGAGAGCGTCTCCCCGGTCACGCACGCGGCCGCCGCCTACTCCACCGGCATGCTGAAAGTCCGCCACCACGACCCCGCCCGGCGCGACCCGGAGGCGGCACTGGCCTGGGTGAACCAGGCGATCGCCATCTCGACGCTGCTGCCGGACCCGCGTGAGCGGGCCTTCAAACTGGGCTTCGACCTCAACGGCCGCGCCCTGGTCGAGGTACGGCTCGGCCGCCCCGCCAGGGCGCTGGAGCTGGTCCAGCAGGCCGTGGAGCTGGCCGACCGGGAGCTGGGGCCGGACGAGCACCCGATCCACCGGCTGGTGCTGCTGGCCAACCGGGCGCAGCTGACCGTCATGCTGGGCCGCCCGGAGGCGGCCCTGGAGGACCTGGACGCGGCCATCGCCGCGGATCCGGGCTACCCCGACTACTACATCGACCGGGGCAACCTGCTGCACCGGCTCGGCCGGCTGGACGCGGCGGTCGCCGACTACGAGACGGCGATGCGGGCGGGCCCACCCTTCCCCGAGCCGTACTACAACCGGGCCGAGATCCGCTTCTCCACCGGCGACCACGCCGGGGCCCTGGCCGACCTGGACCACGCCCTGGAGCTCGATCCGGAGTTCGTGGACGCCCTGGCCAACCGGGCCGGCCTGCTGGCCGCGCTCGGCGAGTACGGCAGGGCGCGCGCGGATGCCGAGGCCGGGCTCGCCCTGGATCCGGACAACCCCTACCTGCTGTGCGCGCTGGGCCAGGTGGAGATGGCCGAGGGACGGCACGCCCCGGCGCGGGCGGCGTTCGACCGCGCGCTGGAACGCTCCCCCGGCCTCTCGGCCGCCTGGGCCAGCCGGGGGGTGCTGGCCTTCGAGACCGGGGACCCGGAGGGCGCGGTCGCCGACTTCACCCGCGCCCTGGAACCGGGTGCCGATCCGGCGCTGCTGTTCAACCGGGCGCTGGCGCTGCGCGCGGCGGGGCGCGAGCGGGAGGCCGCGGCCGACCTGGCCAGGGCGCTGGAGCTGGCCCCCGACGACGAGGACGTCCGGCGCGAGCTGACCGACCTCGGCGGCGTCCCCTGCGACGACCCGGGCGACGACCCCGGTCGCGGCTCCCCCGGAGCCATCGGCGACGTCCCCGGCTCCCCCGGGGACTCCGGCGGCGGCCTCAGCGGCGGCTCCGGCCGGACCGGGTGAGCTCCCCCGCCAGGTAGCGCTCGGCCAGCTCGCAGGTGCCCCGGGTGTAGCCCGCGCCGAGTCCGGCGGCGGTCTCCACTCCGGCGTGGCTGCCGATCCAGGCCACCAGCAGCAGGCGGCGGAACATGACGAACGTCCAGGCCTCGGCCTCGTCCTCGGCGGGCAGGCCGAGGACGGTCCGGTAGCCCCGCAGCCAGGCGTCGATCATCTCCGGGACCTCGGGGCGGTGCTCGATGAAGCTGAGCGCCGCGGCCAGGTCGTAGAGGTACCAGCCGAAGCCGCAGTCGTCGAAGTCGATGACGCTGGGCGGCCCGTCGCCGGTCACCAGCAGGTTGGCCAGCCGCAGGTCGGCGTGGATCAGGCCGTAGCGGTCGGCGTCCCGGCCGAAGCGGCGCAGCCGCCCGCGCACCTCCTCCGCCAGCCGGCCCAGTACGGCGAGCGCCTCGCGGTCCATGCCGGGCCCGTCCCGCCAGCGCCCCCACCGGGACTCCTGTCCCAGCGCGGCGCCGTAGTCCCAGTGGAAGCGGGTGAAGGCGGCCGGGCGGCGCCAGGACCGCGCGTGCCGGTGCATCCGCGCGGTGGTCGCGCCGAGCCGCTCGAAGCCCTCGACCAGGCGGTCCTGCGGGGGCTCGGTCCCCGGCAGGAACTCGAACAGGACGCACTCGCGGGGCGGCTCCCCCGGGACCGTCAGCACCCGGGAGCCGTCCGGGGCGCGGAGCACCTCCGGCGTCCTGACCCCGGCCTCCTCGCGGAGCGCCTCCAGCCAGGCCAGCTCGGAGCGGATCGCGGCGGCGGAGTGGTAGCCGAGCCGGTGCACCCGCAGCACGGCCCGGAACCCGGTCTCCGGGTCGTCGACCCGGAAGGTGGCGTTCTCCGACACGTTGATCAGCGTGACCTCGGCGCCGGGCAGGCCGTACAGGCGCGCCGCCGTCCGGGCGGTCGCGTGCGCGCGCGTCCAGCACCGC
>NZ_CDRNDK010000645.1:0-2849 GCF_977012225.1 Planomonospora algeriensis
CGAGGACCAGGAGGTTCTCGGAGTTGCGGCGCATGCGGGTGGCCAGGTGGTCGAGCTTGAACAGGTCGCTCAGCCGGCCGCCGTCCTGCTCGCCCTTCTCCAGACCGTCGATGAGCGAGATCTGCCGCTCCACCAGGGTCTGGGTCCGCCGCGAGAGGTTGACGAACATCGCGCTGATGTTGGACCGGAGCTCGGATTCCTCCGCCGCGAGCCGTACGGCCTGGCGGTGGACCTCGTCGAAGGCCTTGGCGACCTCGCCGATCTCGTCCCTGCTGTCGACCGAGATGGGCTCGACCTCGGGGGTCTGGGTCTCTCCGGAGATCCGGAGCCTGCGCACCACGTCGGGCAGCCGGCTGCCGGCGACGTCCAGCGCCTCGACCCGCAGGCGGCGCAGCGGCAGGACCATCGAGCGCGCGATGAGGACGGTCAGGCCGAGGACCAGCAGGAGCAGGGTCAGGATCAGACCGGCCGCGATGATCGCGGCGCGCTGCTCGGAGTCCTCCAGCTCCCGGGCCCGGGTGATCACGTCACCGGCGACCTTGGTCTCGACCTTCTTCATCCGGTTGAGGACCTCGGTGTTGTCCCCGAACCACTGCTTGACCTCGGTCAGGTCGCTCAGCAGCCGCCCGGAGGCGTTCGGCCGGCCCGAGAGCGCGATCGCCTTGGACTTCGTCAGCTCCGCGCGGTGCACCCGCTCGTCGACCAGCTGGGTGCTGAGGAGCTGGCCGTTCTCGGCGCCCGCCTCGATGGCGAACTCGGCCTTGCGCTCCTCCAGCCGCGACCGCGAGGCGATGAACTCCTCGACCTGCTGGGCGTTGACCAGCGCGGGCGCGTAGTAGCCGGCCAGCAGGCGGGCCCGCTGCCGGGAGACCTCCTCCTTGGCGTAGGCCAGCGCGCTGAGTCCCCGGGTGTTGCCAATGATCTCCGGGTCCTCGCTGACCAGCGTGAGCTCCTCGTGCAGCTGGAGCAGCGGGTTGATCAGGAAGCTGTAGCGCTCGGCCCGGCGTGCCGGGCAGTTCACGCGTCTTGCCGAGGCTTTCGAGCTGGTACGCGGCGTCGCGGGCGGCCTTGACCGCTCGCGGCCCGTAGGAGTCGTCGATCGCCCGCAGGTCCACCCGGACCTTCAGCAGCAGATCGTCGACCGCCTTCCGCTGCGTGGTGAAACTGCTCTCCAATCCCTTGTTCGCAGGCTGGAACGCCGCCCATGCTCCCCGGTCACGTTCCAAACCGAGGGCCTGCGCGAGGTCGCGCAGGCGGCCGGAGTACTCGGCCGCGGCCGCCGTGCGCTGGTGCACGGTGACACCCTCGACGGAGGCGGCCACGCGCGCTCCGGCGAGCAGCACGCCCACCGCCGTCGGCACCAGGATCAGCGCCGTGAGGCGCGTTCGCACGCGCCAGTTCCGTAGACCGAATCGGGCGGCAGGCCGCTTGCCGCGGTCGCGCACCGATGCGGTCTCGCTATCGGTAGGTCCCGTCGTCACCGCTCTAGCTACCCTTCACCATCACGACACAAGTGGCCATCATCAGACCATAGACCCACGGGACAGAAGCGACATATCCGACAAAACGGACTTAATCGTTACAGATGCGACGGAAGACTGATTTCCGATGGTTATCTCAGGGCGCTGAGGACCTGATCCCGCACCTGCGCACGCTGGGCCCGGTCCGTCAGAGGACGTCCAGCCCTGTCGACCACGTAGAAGACGTCCACCGCCTCTGCGCCGAGAGTCTCCACACGCGCAGCGCGCACGTCAAGACCACACTCACCAAATGCTCTACCAATCCGCCACAATAGCCCCGGACGGTCATGAGCGCGTACTTCCACGACGGTCGCCGTGGTGGACGCGTCGTCCACGAGGGTAACGCGGGGCGGCGCGACCGGCACACGCGCCGGTCTCAGCGAGCGGGTACGGCGGGCGAGGCGCTCCTCGATGTCGAGCCGGCCGGCCAGGACGAGCCGCAGGTCGGCCTCCAGTGTCGCCGGGTCGGGCGGCGAGCCGTACTCCGGGACCACCGAGAACTCGATCACGGCGGTGGACCCCGCCGAGGCCGCCGAGGCGGCCCGGACCACCATCCGGTGCGCGGCGAGCACCCCGGCCGCGCGCCAGAGCAGTCCCGACCGGTCGGGGGCGACCACGGTGACCGCCCCGCCGTTGACCCGGATCGCCCCCCCGCCGTGCCGGGCCAGGGACGCCTGCTCGGCGGAGAGGGAGGGCGCGGGCCGCGGCGGGGTCCCCGACAGCACCGAGCGCACCCGCCGCACCAGGTCGGTGACCAGCGAGGCCTTCCAGGTGTTCCACGCGGCGGGCCCGGTGGCGTTGCCGTCGGCCACGGCCAGGGCGGCGAGCAGTTCCAGCACCTCGCGCGAGCCGACCGCCTCGGCCACCCGGGAGATCGTCACCGGGTCGTCCAGGTCGCGCCGGGTGGCGGTCTCGGGCAGCAGCAGGTGGTGGCGGACCACGGTCTGGAGGATCTCCACGTCCGCCGGGGGCAGCCCCATCCGGGCGCCGATGTCGCGGGCGACGACCGCGCCGGTGTCGGAGTGGTCGCCGGGATAGCCCTTGCCGATGTCGTGCAGAAGCGCGCAGATGAGCAGCAGGTCCGGCCGGGAGACCTCACGGGTGGACGCGGCGGCCCCGGCCGCGGTCTCGATCAGGTGGCGGTCGACCGTGTAGCGGTGCACGGGGTTGCGCTGCGGGCGGTGCCGCACCCGCTCCCAGTCGGGCAGCAGCCGGACCAGCACCCCGGCCTGGTCCAGTTCCTCCCAGACCGGTACGGCCGCGCGCCCGGCGCCGAGCAGCGCCACCAGCGCGTCGCGGGCCTCGTCCGGCCAGGGCACCGGAAGCGGC
>NZ_CDRNDK010000646.1:0-2830 GCF_977012225.1 Planomonospora algeriensis
CCGCGCGCTCGGCTCCGGCGCCGGCTCCGGGGCTCCGGGGGCAGGGTGAAGGCGGGCGGCACGCCGATGACGCCGTTCATGCCGATGGGCGCCGGCGCGAAGGGCGGTGCGGGAGGTGAGGACGAGCAGGACCGGGAGAACGGCACCTGGCTCCTGGAGGACGACGACGTCTGGGGCGGCGGCGGTGACACCATCCCGCCGGTGATCGGCTGACGTCCGCGGGACCGGCCGCGGCGGGATCGGTTGGGAACCCGCCGGCGGAAGGGCCGTCCCGCAGGGGCTGCGGCCGGGCCCCGCCCGTTCCTCGGCGATCTGTACGGCGGTGCGCCGCGACAGTAGCCTGAACGGATGACATGATCACGGACCTCGCGGGCCGGGACGGCCGGCGGAGGCTGCGGAGGGGTGGACGATGGGCGAATCCGGCGGCGGCCAGACGCTCGGAGGCTACGGGCTGAGCGGGCCGGGAGTCTCCTTCAGCGAGGAGAAGCTGAAGGAGCACGGGAAGCTCTACGAGACCCACGCCGGCACGATCGAGGACATCGCCGACCGGACGAGGGGGATCGGTGTCCCCTTCCCCGGATTCGGCGTGCTGGGCTTCGGGTTGCACGCGGCGCACGATCGCGCCCGGCAGAGCGCCGCCGACGCCCTCAGCGCGGGCAGGGACGTGCTGGAGTCCTGGCGGACGGCCCTCGAATCGGCCAGCCAGACCTATGGCGGCGCCGAGGACCACAGCACGCTGCCAGAGCTCCCGGGAGGCATGCCGGAGACCGGCCTCCCCGGGGGGAGCGTCCCGGGACTCGACACGCCGGGCCTTCCGGGTACGGACCTGCCGGGCGGCGGCGTCCCGGGTGCGGGCCTGCCGGGAACCGGTGCCCTCCCCGGAGACGGAGGGTTCGACGGCCAGGTCCCCGGGCTGCCCGGCCAGACCGCGACCACCCTGCCCGGGCAGGGCCTCGGATCGATCGACCCGCGCCGTACGGACCTGTCCGCCTACACGCCCGGTGACCCGTCCGTGCCTCAGTTCAGGGCTCCGGACGCCACGACCTGGACGGGCGACCAGGCGGGGACGGGCACGGTGGGCCGAGGGGGCGGCGCGCTCCCGGCGGGGGCGGGGAACGGCGGTCTGGGCGGCCTGCCGGGAGGTGCGCGCGGGGCCGCCGCGAACGGCATGCCGATGATGCCGATGATGCCGATGGGCGGTGCGGGAACCGGCGAGCAGGAACGCGAACGCGACCAGACCACCTGGCTGGCGGAGGACGAGGGGGTCTGGGGCGGTGACGAGGACGTCGCGCCCTCGGTGATCGGCCAGGAGCCGTGATCCGGGCGGGACACGGCGGAACAGGAGACTGAGGGCATGGCGTACGAGACCGACAAGGACATGTACATCGCGGGGGTGACGCTGGCGACCATCGCGGCGGGCATCCTCAGGCGGCCCATGGCGTTCTCCGTCGTCGCGACGCTCGGCCTGATGGTCTCCGACCCGGGGGCCATGAGCGCGGCGGCCCGGGAGTGGGAGAAGGCGGATCTCGACGGGCTCAAGACCGAGATCGGCCGGTTGAGGGAGACGCTCAAGAAGGACGGCAAATGGGAGGGCGAGGCCTTCGCCGCGTTCGACGCCGCCGTCCAGAAGTTCAACGAGGAGTTGGGCAACGCGCAGAACCTCCGCAAGGGCATGGGTGACACCCTGGACCAGACCGCCCTCGTCTACCACGTGGGCGCCATCATCGCCCTGTCCATCGGGACCATCATGATGACGCTGGCGGGGCTCTCCATCCTCTTCCTCGCCAACCCCGGAGGGAAGGTCGCCTTCGAGATCGCGCTCACCGGCGTGCTCAACACGATCGACAAGGCCGTCAAGTCGATGGTCAAGAAGAAGATGACGGCCGCCGCCGTGGTCGCGGGAATCCTCTACGGGGTGAGCACCCTGCAGGACAACGCGGCGAAGCTGTTCTTCGGGATGAAGGCCATGCCGCAGGGGACGCCGGAGTTCACCCAGGCGGGCCTGACCTACGACCCGTCCGCCGGGCTCAAGAAGACGGAACTACCCGGCCTGAACATGAACCCGCAGCTGGGAGGGGTCCGCCTGCCGGGTCTCCTCTGACCCGCCGGGGTCCGGGCGGACCCCGGCCGTCACGGCCGGGCCGGGGCCGCCGCCGGCTGGTCGATCCGCACCGGCGCCCGCGCGGCGGCCGGGTCGAGCGCCGGTCCCTGCGGGATCAGGTGCACCAGGTGGGCGGGGAGCGGGGCGACGTCCCCGTCCGCGTAGCCGAGGCTCTGCAGCGCCTCCGGCGAGGGCACGGCGTGCCGCCGCCCCTGGTCGCCGATCAGGTAGAGCGAGCGGACCGCGTCCAGCCTGCCGTCCCCCGGTAGCAGCCCCACGAGCGCGCCGGAGCCGGGCGGGAGCACCACCTGGTCGACCGTGGCCTGGTCGAAGCGCTCGTTCGGGGGCGCGGGGATCCGCACCGTGCTCTCGACGGTCAGCGTCGCCTGCGCCGAGCCCCGCGCCGTGTCGGAGTAGACGGCGCACAGCGGGTCCGCCGGGTCCGGCTCGATGACCTTCGGCATGGTCTCGGGGAGCCCGGCGGAGTCCAGGCGGGTCTTCGAGACCCGCATCGCGTTCGCGGTCGCGGCGTCCAGCGTGATCGCCCGGACCGGCGCGCGGCCGTACGCCTTCTTGGTGGCGGGGTTCTGCAGGAGCAGGTCCGCTTGGACGGGGGTGAGGCTCGCCAGCCCGTCGGAGAGCAGGACGTACCACTTGGCGGGGCCGCCGACCGCCGGCGGCACGGTGTACACCCGGCCCGCCGCGGACCCGCCGGCCGTCGGGCCCGCG
>NZ_CDRNDK010000647.1:0-2829 GCF_977012225.1 Planomonospora algeriensis
GCGCGGGCGGCCCGGTGGCGGCAGCAGCAGTCGGCCCGGCATGCTCCAGCAGGCGCCGGCCGGCCGGGGTGGGCGCCACCGGCCGCCGCCCCAGCAGCGCCACCCCCAGATCGGCCTCCAGCGCCGCGATCTGCTGGGAGACCGCCGACTGGGTGTAGCCGAGCCGTTCGGCCGCGGCGGAGAAGGAGCGCAGGTCGGCGACGGTGACGAAGGTGCGCAGCAGATGCGGGTCCACGGTCGATCAGTATCCCTTATCGGATCAGCAGGGATCATCGTTGGCGCTTAAGACCGCAGGCCGGTCAGGATGGGCGCATGACCACCGCGACCGTCGCCCTGGTCGGCGACCGCTCCCCCCACGTCCAGGCCCACGCCCGTATCCCCGCCCTGCTGTCGGCGCTGCGCGAGCGCGACGGGCTGACGCTGGACGCCTACTGGATCCCCACCACCGACACCGGTGATCTGGAGCGCTTCGACGCGATCTGGATGCTGCCCGGCAGCCCGTACCGGAGCGAGGCCGGGGCGCTGCGGGCCGCCCGCACCGCGCGCGAGCACGCCGTGCCGTTCCTGGGCACCTGCGGCGGCTTCCAGCACGCCCTCCTGGAGTACGCCCGCAACGTCCTGGGCCTGGCCGTCCGGCACGCCGAGAACGACCCCGCCGCCACCGCCGACCTGCTGCTGGTGCCCCTGGAGTGCTCCCTGGCCGGCCATGAGGACGCGGTACGGCTGGCGCCCGGCTCCCTGGCCGAGCAGATCGTCGGTGCCGAGCGGACCGTGGAGCGCTACTCCTGCAGCTACGGGCTCGACGCCCGCTACCTGCCGGTCCTGGCCGGCGGCGGGCTGCGCTTCTCCGGCCGCGACGAGGCCGGGGCGGTGCGGATCCTGGAACTGCCCGGCCACCCGTTCTTCCTGGCCACGCTCTTCCAGCCCGAACTGGCCGGCGACGGCACCCGCCCGCACCCGGTCATCACCGCCTTCGCCGCGGCCGCCGTCGCCCGGGCCGCAGGCCGCGGCGCCGGGCGGGTTCCCATCGCGTAGGCCCCGGGGCGGGTCCACCGGGGCGGGGTCTGCTCGATGCCTACTCGATCGCGTCGACGAAGCGCCGGGCGTCGGCCTCGGCCATCCCGGTCTCGCCCCGGACGAGGAAGAGGGCCTGCTCGGCCCGGCCGGCGGCCTTGAGCTCGCGCACCCGGTCGGCCAGGTCCGCGCCTCCGCGCCGCGGAATCTCCCGTGCGCCTCCGGGCGCCCGGCCCGCGGCCACGTCGTCGGCATAGCGCTTGGCGGCGGCCAGGCCGAGACCGGTCTGCTCCCGGATCAGTTTGATCGCTTCGAGCTGCTTTCCCTGCGCGGTCAGGTCCTGGACCCGGTGGTGCAGCTCGGCGGGCCCCAGGCGGGGCGCGGGGACCGAGGGCCGGGCGCTGCGCCGCATGAGGACGATCGCTCCGATGACGAGCAGCGTGAGGAGCACTCCGGCGATGAGGAGCTCCGCAGGTCCCAGGTTCGGCATGAACTGATCATATTGCCGCTTCCGTTCCCTGTCTCGGCCCTGTCATCCGGCGGCCCCCGTACTTCCGGGTGCCCGCCGCGCCATGTGCCGGAGCGCCGTCCGGTGGGGAGGTGAGCCGGCGGCCGGATGTCGGTGCCGGCCGGTAGCATCCGGGAGGATCGAGAAAGGGCGTCCCCGAAACCATGCGGCCTGCGGAGCTGAACCGTCTCACCGTGCAGGAGTCGGCCGATCGCTATGTGGAGCTGATCCGCGCCAAGACCTCGACCGGTGCCCTGTCCCCGGCCACCGCGGAGGTCTACGCCCGGGACGTGGCCACCTTCGTGCGGCTGGCCGGCGCCGGACGGGTGCTGGACGATCTGACCGGGGAGGACGTCGACGCGGTCCTGCTGGCCTTCGCCCGCAAGCCCGACGAGCGGCGCGCCCGGCCGGACGGGGCCGCCCGCCCGGCCCCGGGCAGGCCGTGCAGTCGGCCTCCTCGCAGGCGCGGTTCCGGCGGTCGGTCTCGGCGTTGTTCAAGCACGCGGCACTGGCGGGCTGGGTGCAGATCAACCCGATGGCGGCGGCGACGGTGACCGCCAGGGAGCGCGGGGGGCTGCGCCCGGAGCGGCGGGCGCTCACCCGCGAGCAGGCGCAGGGGCTGATCGGTGCGGCCCGGCGGCTGGGCGGCGACCCCGGCTCCGGCTCTGACGCCGGATCCGATCCCGATCCCGGCGCCGGAGCGGTCCGGACGCCGGCCGGGCGCGGCGCAGGCGCCGCGACCAGCGCACCGAGCTGCGGGACGCGCTGATCGTGCTGCTGCTGACGACGATGGGCCCGCGGGTGTCGGAGCTGGTGCGCGCCAACGTCGAGGACTTCTACACCAACGACGGGGTGCGCTACTGGCGGATCTTCGGCAAGGGCGGCAGGACCCGGGACGTGCCGCTGCCCGCCGACGTGGCGCGGGTCCTGGACGCCTACCTGGAGCGGGGCCGGGCCGGCTCGCCGGACAAGGCGCTGCTGCTGTCGTGGCGGGGCCGCCGGCTGGCGCGGGGGGACGTGCAGGCGGTGATCGACCGGGTGCAGCGGCGGGTGGAGGCCGACCGGCGGCGTTCGGTGACGCCGCACGGCCTGCGGCACACCACGGCCACGCACCTGCTGGCCGACGCGGTGGACATGGACGCGGTGCGGCGGGTGCTGGGCCACAGCGACCTGGCGACGCTGGGCCGCTACCGCGACGAGCTGCCCGGCGAGCTGGAGGTGGCCATGCGCGCCCACCCCCTGCTGCGCGGTCCCGCCCAGCGCCCCGACGGCACCTGACCTGCGAACCGCCCGGCCGGGCTTGCCGC
>NZ_CDRNDK010000648.1:0-2808 GCF_977012225.1 Planomonospora algeriensis
CGCTGCGCCCCGCCGCCGCGCTCACCGCCGCCGGGCTGCTGGCCCACCTGGCGCTCCAGGGCGCCTACGCGCACCGCATGTCGGCCATCGCCTACGAGGGCCGCGAGCGGGTACGGCTGGCCACCGAGGAACTGCGCCGCCTGGGCGTGCGGGCCCCGTGCACGGTCTACGGCCAGTCCGGCGTCCAGATCGGCTACCTGCTGGGCTGCCGCTCGCGGGGACTCGTCCGCGACTTCCCCCGCACCCCGCCCGCCCCCGTCCGGCGGGCCCTCGACGCGGGCGATCGGCTGCTGCTGGTCTACCGGGGCACCGCCCCGCCCCGCTACGCCTCCGGCTGGCGGGCGGTGCGGCTGCCCGGCGGCTGGCGGGCGCGCTTCTCCCCCGCCTGGGACGACTGAAGGCCGCCCCACCGGCCCGCTACATCACCCCGGCCCGGAATCCGGCCCTTCCGCATCGACGCCCCGCGCCCGCACGGCCCGCAGGCAGCGCTCGGCGTGGGCCCGCAACTCCTCGGCGAGCTCGGCGGGACCCTCGGCGAGGGTGAAGCCGACCCCGACCGAAGTGATCATCCACACCAGGTCCGCGGGGCTCTCGGCGCCGACGCGCAGCAGGCAGCTGCGCCCGTCGACCGCCTCGAGCACGCCCATGCCCGGCCAGACCCGCTCGGCCGCGGCCTCCGCCGGGACGTGCAGCAGCACGCTCGCCTGCCACGGCCAGGCCCGCCACGACAGCCGCCGCGCCAGGTAGGCCGCCACGTCGCCGTCCGGCGGGTCCCGGGGCGCGAAGCGCGGGCCGGTGGGCGTGCGGGGCACCAGCCGGTCCACCCGGAAGGTACGCCAGTCGTCGCGGCCGGTGTCCCAGGCCACGAGATACCAGTGCCGGTCGAAACTGACCAGGCGGTACGGCTCGACGCACCGGAGCGTCTCATCACCGTGCGGGCCGGTGTAGTCGAAGCGCAGCCGCTCGCGGCGGCGGCAGGCCTCGGCGACCGCCATCAGCGCCTCCGGACTCACCTCGGGCCCGGTGCCGCCGACCCGCACGGTCGCCGCGTTCAGCGTGTCGACCCGGTGCCGCAGCCGAGACGGCAGCACCTGCTCGAGCTTGGCCAGCGCCCGCAGCGACGTCTCCTCGATCCCGGCGACCGAACCGCCCGCCGCCGTGCGCAGCCCCACCGCCACCGCGACCGCCTCGTCGTCGTCCAGCAGCAGCGGCGGCAGCACCCCGCCCGCCCCCAGCCGGTAACCGGCGCTGCCCTGCGTGGCGTGCACCGGGTAGCCGAGCCCGCGCAGCCGTTCCACGTCCCTGCGGACCGTGCGCACGGTGACCTCCAGCCGACCGGCGAGCTCGGCGCCCGACCACTCGCGGCGGGTCTGCAGGAGCGACAGCAGCCGGAGCAGCCGCGCGGAGGTGTCCACCATGTCTTCAAGACTGCCGGACCCTTAGGACCGGATCCGTCCTAAGGGCCTCGTAGCTTCACCGGCATGACGAACCCGCACCACACCGCCGCCCCCGAGACCCGCACCGAGACCGATGCCGGACCCCGGCCCGGGATCCGCCCCTTCCGCATCGACGTCCCCCAGGCGCGGCTCGACGACCTGAACGCCCGCCTGGCCGCCACCCGATGGCCCGACGAACTGCCCGGCGTCGGCTGGAGCCGCGGAGTACCCCTGGCCTACCTGCGGGAACTGGCCGAACACTGGCGCACCGGCTACGACTGGCGCAAGCACGAGACCGCCCTCAACACCCACCCGCAGTACCTCACCGCCGTCGACGGGCAGAACCTCCACTTCCTGCACGTACGCTCCCCCGAACCCGGCGCCACCCCGCTGCTGCTGCTGCACGGCTGGCCCGGCGGTTTCGTGGACTTCCTCGACGTCATCGGCCCGCTGTCGGACCCCCGCGCGCACGGCGGCGACCCCGCCGACGCCTTCCACCTGGTCGTCCCGTCCCTGCCCGGCTTCGGCTTCTCCACTCCGCTGGCCGGACCCGGCATGAACGCCGCCAGGATGGCCGCGGTGCTGGTGCAGCTGATGGAGCTGCTCGGCTACGACCGCTACGGCGTGCAGGGCTACGACACCGGCTCGTGGGTGGCCCCCCACCTCGGCGGGCAGGCCCCCGACCGCGTCATCGGCATCCACCTCAACGCCCTGCTCGCCTTCCCGATCGGCGCCGAGGGCGAGACGGACGGCCTGTCGGAGACCGAGCAGCGCCGCTGGCAGGCCATGCAGGACTTCAACGACGGCTACCTGCAGTGCAACTCCAAACGGCCGCAGACCGTGGCCTACGGGCTGCACGACTCCCCCGTGGGCCAGCTCGCCTGGATCGTGGAGAAGTTCAAGGAGCTCACCCACCCCGAAGAAGCACTGCCCGAGGACGCCGTCGACCGCGACCGCATCCTGACCGACGTCTCGCTGTACTGGCTGACCGGCACCGCCGGATCGGCGGCGCAGATCTACTACGAAGAGATCTCCGCCGCCACCTGGAGCGACGCCACCGGCACCGACGGCACGGGGGCCGCGGACGGCACGGACCGCGATGAACCCTCCACCGCCTGGGACGCAGCCTCCCGCGCAACCGTGCCCACCGGCGTGCTCGTCTCCGCCCACGACGTGACCGTCCACCGCTGGGCCGAGCGCGACCACAACGTCGTGCGCTGGACCGAACTCGACCGGGGCGGCCACTTCCTGGCGATGGAGGAACCCGGACTGCTCATCGACGACGTGCGCGCCTTCTTCCGCGCGCTGCGCTGAGCGGGCCCGCCGCGACCGGCCCTCACCCGCCCAGCAGGCCGCGCACGCCGCCGGCGCG
>NZ_CDRNDK010000649.1:0-2790 GCF_977012225.1 Planomonospora algeriensis
CGGCGTCCCGGACCCGGGCGAGGGCGGCACGGCCGGGCGGGGGTCCGCCGGGGCGCGCCGGATGCCAGAATCGGGGTGGCCGGTGATCCCGGCCGCCCTTTTCCACTGTTCCACGCCCATGATCTGGAGTGTGCGGAGATGTCCGTCGAGCGCGTCCTTCCCAGCCCCGAGGCCCACGACCTGCTGGACCTGGTCCGCGACCTGGTCGGCAAGGAGGTCGCGCCCCGGGCCTCCGCCGACGAGTCCGCCGGGCGCTTCCCGCGCGAGGTGTTCACCGTCCTCGGCCGCGCCGGGCTGCTCGGCCTGCCCTACCCCGAAGAGCACGGCGGGGCCGCGCAGCCGTACGAGGTGTACCTCCAGGTGATCGAGGAGCTGGCGGCCGGCTGGCTGGCGGTCGGGCTGGGCCTGTCGGTGCACACGCTCTCGTGCTTCCCGGTCGCGGCCTACGGCACCGCCGGGCAGCGGGCCGAGCTGCTGCCGGAGCTGCTGGGCGGTGAGCTGCTGGGCGCCTACTGCCTGTCGGAGCCGCACTCCGGCTCCGACGCGGCGGCCCTGACGACCCGCGCGGTGCAGGACGCCGACGGCTACACCGTGGACGGGGTCAAGGCCTGGATCACCCACGGCGGGGTCGCGGACTTCTACACCCTGATGGCCCGCACGTCCGACGACGGGGCGCGCGGGATCTCCTGCTTCCACGTCCCGGCCGTGAGCGACGGCCTGTCGTTCGGCACGCCGGAGAAGAAGATGGGCATGCGCTCCTCGCCGACCGCGCAGGTCCGCTTCGACGGCGTGCGGCTCGGACCGGGCGCGCTGCTCGGCGCCGAGGGGGAGGGCTTCCGCATCGCGATGGCCGCGCTGGACGGCGGCAGGCTCGGCATCGCGGCCTGCGCCGTCGGGGTGGCGCAGGCGGCCTTCGACGCCGCCGCCGCCTACGCCAAGGAGCGCCGCCAGTTCGGCTCGCGCATCGTCGACTTCCAGGGCGTCTCCTTCATGCTGGCCGACATGGCCACCCAGCTCGCCGCCGCCCGCGCCCTCTACCTCGACGCGGCCCGGGCGCGCGACGCGGGCCGGCCGTACGGCACGCAGGCGGCGATGGCCAAGCTGTTCGCCACCGACATGTGCATGAAGGTCACCACCGACGCGGTCCAGATCCTCGGCGGCTACGGCTACGTGGAGGACTTCCCGGTCGAGCGGTACATGCGCGAGGCGAAGGTCCTGCAGATCGTGGAGGGCACCAACCAGGTGCAGCGCCTCGTGATCGGCCGCGCGCTGGCCCGGTGACGAGGCGGGCCAGGCGGCTCTCGTCAGAGGGTCTTGACGAGGGCGACGAGCTGGTCGAGCGCCGCGCCCCAGCCCTCGATGAAGCCCATGTCGGCGTGCTTCTTGTTGTCCTCGGGGGTCTGGTGCATGGCGATGGCCCGGTAGCGGGTGCCGCCGGAGGCGGTCGGCTGGAGCTCGATGACCGCGGTGAAGGCCATCTCGCCGGTCTGCGGGCGGTAGCCGGGGGCCAGGGCGCTGGTCCACACCAGCCGCTGCTCGGGGACCACCTCCAGGTAGCAGCCGGCCCCGTCGAACTCCTCGCCCTCGGGGGAGCGCATCACGGTGCGGAAGATCCCGCCGGGGCGCAGGTCGATCTCGCAGTGCGGCGTCTCGTAGGGCTTGGGCGCGAACCACTGGGTGAGGAGGTCGGGGGTGGTCCAGGCCTTCCAGACGAGGGCGGGCGGCACGTCGACCTCCCGCTCGAGCTGGATGTCGAGGTCGGCGTCGAGGACGTGCGGGGTGAACGTCATTGCTGCTCCTTCAGAGTGGTGAGGAAGTGGTCGAGCTGGTCGAGGCGGCGCTGCCAGAGGTGGCGCCGGCCGGCCAGCCAGCCGTCGGCGGTCTCGAGCGCCTCAGGGGTGAGCCGGTAGGTGCGGGATCGGCCCTGCTTGGCCGAGGTGACCAGGCCGGCGCGCTCCAGCACGGCCAGGTGCTGGGTGAACGACGGGAGCGCCATGGCGAACGGCCGGGCCAGCTCCGAGGTGGTGGCCGGGCCGGCGGCGAGCCGTTCGATCACCTTGCGTCGCGTCGGGTCGGCCAGTGCCTGGAAGACCTGGTCGAGCCGCGCCTGTTCGTTTAGGCACACACCTAAGTATGGCTCTCCTCGATACTTAGGTCAATACCTAAGTGTTTGATCCGGCGTCTCGAGGGGTGGACGGCGGGTCCGGATCGTGACCGGAGGTTGGTCATGATCCGGGTGGGATCGCGCTACCTTGGGCGGGTGGAGGAGATCGACCGCCGGATCGTGACATTGCTGGCCGAGGACGGCCGGATGAGCTTCACCGACCTCGCCCGCGAGACGGGCCTGTCGGTCTCGGCTGTGCATCAGCGGGTGCGCCGGCTGGAGAAGCGCGGGGTGGTGCGCGGGTACGCGGCGCTGGTGGACTACGACGAGATCGGCCTGCCGCTCACCGCGTTCGTCTCCATCAAGCCGATCGACCCGGCCGCCGCCGACGACGCTCCCGACCGGCTGGCGCACCTGAGCGCCATCGAGGCCTGCCACAGCGTCGCGGGTGACGAGAGCTACATCCTCAAGGTGCGGGTGGCCTCGCCCGTCGCGCTGGAGGAGCTGCTCAACCAGATCCGCACCGCCGCCAACGTCTCCACCCGGACCACCGTCGTGCTCAGCACGCCGTACGAGCACCGCGCGCCCGAGCTGATGGAGAAGCCGGCGGAGGAGCCCTCGTAGGTCCCGCGCGCCGCCGGGTCCCGGCCCGGCCGGGGTGCGGGCCCCGGGTCCGGACGCCGGCG
>NZ_CDRNDK010000650.1:0-2770 GCF_977012225.1 Planomonospora algeriensis
GGCCCCCCCGGAGACGGGAGGTCCAGCGGGCCCGCGACCGGCTCCGCCGAGACCCCCGTCCCGCCGCGCCCCGCCCATCCGGAGCACGCCGCCCATCCGGAGCACGCGGCCTACGTCCTGTACACCTCCGGGTCCACCGGGCGGCCCAAGGGCGTCGTGGTCAGCCACGCCGCCGCCGTCTCCTTCGTCACCATGGCCGGCGAGCTGTTCGGCCTCGACTCCGGGTGCCGCAGCATCGGCTTCGCCGCGCTCGGGTTCGACGTGTCGGTCCTCGACGTGTTCGCCCCGCTGGCCAGGGGCGGTTCGGTGATGTTCGCGCCCGACGGCGACCGGACCGATCCGGCGCGGCTGCAGCGTTTCCTGGAACGCCACGAGGTCACCTGGGGGACCGTGCCGCCCGCGCTGCTCCCGCTGCTCGACCCGGACCGGCTGCCCCTGCTGCGCGACCTGCTCACCGCCGGGGAACCGGCCGGCCCCGAGCAGGTGGCCCGCTGGTCGCGCCCCGGAGTCCGGCGCTTCCACAACTGGTACGGCCCCACCGAGACCACGGTCTGCGTGGTCGGCGGCGAGCTGACCGGTGACTGGGACCGGCCGCTGCCGATCGGCCACGCGCTGCCCGGGTGCACCGCCCGGATCCTCGACGACCGGCTCGCCCCCTGCCCGCCGGGCACGCCGGGCGAACTGTGCATCGGCGGCCCCCAGCTCGCCCGGGGCTACCTCGGCCGGCCCGGTCTGACGGCCGAGCGCTTCGTCGCCGACCCCTACGGCCCGCCCGGCTCCCGGCTCTACCGCACGGGCGACCGGGTGGTGCTGGAGGCCGACGGCCGGATCGGCTTCCTGGGACGGCTGGACCGCCAGGTCAAGGTGCAGGGCCAGCGGGTGGAGATCGGGGAGATCGAGTCGGTGCTCCGCGCCCACCCGGACGTCGGCCACGCGGTGGTCGACCTGGACTCCGGCCCCGGCGGGCTGGCCGAGCTCACCGCCTACCTGGCGCCCGAGTCCGCCCCCGGCCTGGACGGGGTCCGCGACCACTGCCTGGCCAGGCTCCCGGTCTACATGGTCCCCACCCGGGTCGTCCGGCTGCCGTCGCTGCCGCTGACCGTGGCGGGCAAGGTGGATCTCGCCCTCCTGCGCTCCCGGGGTGAGGCCCCTGCCGGGGGGAGGCGGGCTCCCCGGGACGCGGTGGAGCGGGCGGTCGCCGCCGTCTGGGCGAGGACGTTCGAGGTGCCCGAGCCGGGCCTCGATGACGACTTCTTCGCCTCGGGCGGCCACTCCCTGCTCGCCATGCACCTGGTGGCAGGGCTCCGGGCCGAGCTGCGCAGGCAGATCGCCGTCGAGGACGTCCTGGCCGGCCGCACGGTCGAGGGCCTCGCCCTGCGGGCCGGGCAGGCTCCGCCGATCGAGGACCGCCCGCCGCGGCCGCCGCCCCCGCGCTCTCCCCCGCGCAGCGGCGGATGTGGTTCGTGGAGCGCCTGGCCCCCGGCACACCGGTGCACAACATCGCCATGGCCCAGCGGCTGACCGGTCCGCTCGACGCCGCGGCCCTGCGCGCGGCGCTGTCGGCGGTCGCCGCCAGGCACGAAGTGCTCCGCTGGCGGATCGAGGAGTCCGGGGGAGTGCCGCGCGTGGTCGTCGACCCGCCGGGTGAGGCCGCACTCCCGGTCGACGCCGGAACGGCGGAACCCTTCCCGGAACCCTCCCCGGACGGCGACCTGCCGGAGCGGGCCCGGGCATGGCTGCAGGAGGAGGCCCGCACGCCCTTCGACCTCGCGGCGGGACCGCTGTGGCGGGCACGGCTGCTCCGGCTGGCGCCCGACGACCACGTGCTGGCCGTCACGGCGCACCACATCGTGTTCGACGGCTGGTCGCAGGACGTCTTCTACGACGACGTCGCGCGGGCCTACCGGGGCGATACCCCGGCCCCGCTCGCCACCTCCTTCGCCGGGTACGCGGCCTGGCTCGCCGCGCGCGAGGACACCGCGGCCCTGGAACGGCGGGTGGAGCGCCTCGGCGGGGCGCCCGCCGTACTGGACCTGCCGCGCGACCTCCCGCGCCCCGCCGTGCAGACCTTCGAGGGGGCCGCCGTCCGGGCCGAGGCGGACGCGGAGACCTGCGCCGGGGTCCGCGCGCTCGCCGCCCGGCTGGGCGCGACGCCGTACGCCGTGATGCTCTCCGCGTTCACCCAGGTCATGAGGAGGCTCACCGGGCAGTCCGAGATGATCGTCGGAACGCCGGTCGCCGACCGCCGCGACCCGGCGTTCGCGCCGCTGGTCGGCTGCCTCGTGCAGGTCGTGCCGGTACGGCTGGCCGTGACGGACCAGGCGGCGTTCACCGGCCACGTCACCGCGTGCCAGCAGGAGCTGTCCGGCGCCTTCGCCCACCTCGACGTCCGGCTGGAGCGCCTCGTCGAGAGACTGGGCGTGGGACGCGACCTGTCGCGCAACCCGCTGATCCAGGTCCTGTTCAACATGTACGACTTCACCGAACCCCGCCTGGACCTGCCGGGGGTGGGCGCCTGCCCGCTCCCGCCGGGGCTGCCCGGCTCGCTGTTCGACCTGACCCTCTACGTCGGCGAGCGCGGCGGCCGCTACGTGTTCCAGGCCGTGTACAACCCCCGGCTGTTCCACGCCGGGCGGATCGAGGCGCTGCTGGCCGGGTACGTCCACCTGCTCGGCGAGCTGGTCGCCGCCCCGGAGTCGCCCGTACGGCTCGCGTCGATGCGCCCTCCCGCGCCCGGCTGCCCGGCGCCGCGCCCGCCGAGACCTACCTG
>NZ_CDRNDK010000651.1:0-2754 GCF_977012225.1 Planomonospora algeriensis
CGCAGACCGGCCTGCTCGCCGACCCAGGAGACGAACATCGCGCACCAGGGGGCGTCGGCGTAGGTCTTGACGCTGCCGCCGTCGCGCTCGACGGTCTCCTGCGCGCGCTTGGACTTCATGTACCACTTGTGGAACTTGGTGCCGCCGCCGTCGGAGTTCTCCTCCACGCCGACCTGCGTCCGCGCGACCTTCAGCAGGTCGTCCGCCGTCACCTGCGGCAGCTTCGCGGCCTGGGGCTGCGCCGGGGCCGGGACGGCGGCCTTGACGGGGGCCTGCGCGGGGGCCGGGGCCTGCGGCGCGCTGTCGGCGTGGGCCGTGCCGGAGGTCAGGGCGGTCCCGGCGGCCAGGGCCAGGCTGAGGGCGGCGGTCAGGGTGCGGGTGCGGGCGGTGGTGGCAGTCATGGGAAGAGAAGATCCTTCGTCAGGGTGCAGGTCATCCCTCGGCCGGAGGGCGGTGCTCGGGTTTTCAGGCCGTTGCGACCGTCGTCCGGTCGACTCCCTCCAGTAAGCCGTCCGGATGTAGCACACAAAGTGCACTGAAGGTGCAGAACGGTTGCCGCCCCCGAGAAGCCCTCAGATCTGCCCGGATACGGCCGATGACCGCGCTTCTCCGCCGCCGAGGCCCTTCTCCGCCGAACCCGCGGAGAAGGGCGCCCTTTCGTGGACGCGGCGGGGGTCCACGGCGGACGGGAAAGGACGCGACGGGGACGGGCGGGAAAGGCCGCCGGCCGATGCTCGCCCGCGCACGTCCCCCGCGCCGGACCGCCCCTTCCGGAACCGGGAGAGCGTGTCCTCCCGGGACGCACACAATCGGACGTATCGATAAAACCGCAAAAAGGTATGCAATTCACATTGAATGCGAGCGACCTGGGCTCCGACCGGAGAACGTCGAATCTTTTTCGCGACGCGCCGGGGGAACTGCTCGATCGGAGATTCGCCAATTCGATATAACTGCAGTCATGAGTGGAAGCAAACGCGGACCTGATCCGAAGTGGGGACCTGTGAAGCAGCATCCCTTGCGGGTGCCCGTAGACCTGCTCGGAGACATCAAAGCCTCCGCCCAGCAGCGCGGATGTTCTGTGAACGAGTACATCGTCACGGTGCTCGCACGTGAGCATGACTACGTTCTGGCGCCGCCGCCGCGGCCGGTGGCTCAGGAGCCGCTCCCACTCATCGAGGGACGGCAGCACGCAGCGGCGTGAACTTTACCGTTTTCATACGGAGGGAGACCCCGAGGGGTTAATCTACGACCGCTGATCGAAAGCGGCCCATAAATGCGGAAGCCCCCGCGCTACCAGGCCTCAGAAACCTACGCGAGGGACTTCCCCCATACACGACACCCAACGGACAGGCCGAGGCCGTTTCGCAGAAGCACTCCGGTCGTAGACCGCGCTCTGCGTTCCGAGCTCGATTCTGTATGCCGTTTGGGTCTTTACACCTGGAGACCACCATAGACGATGAGCTCCCGGGTCGGCCAGTGACGCCCGGAAACCGTCGTCTCCGCGTGTCTCACCCCCGACCCGTCCCCCAGAATATACGGTTTCGCTTTTCTATGTCCCCCATTGGCAAAAACACCTCCCGGCGTGTCCTCCGGACGTTGCGCATCATCGGCGGCGACCTGATCATCGCCCCCTCCGTCGAGCTCTGGCTCGCCGCCGTCGCGGCCGATCCCGAGGCGGCCTCGCATCGCGCGGACTGGTGGCGCAACACGGACGCCTCGATGCGGGCCGTCGCCGACCGCATCGACTCCGACATGGTCACCTCGCCCAAGCGCGGCGGCACCTGGAGCGTCATGGCCGCCGCCGCCGGCGTCTCCCGCCGCACCTTCGCCTCCCGGCTGCGCTGGGCCCAGGACCGCGGCTACCTGCTGCAGATCACCGAGGGCTCGATCCTGCGCTACCGGTCCGGCACCTACCGCGGCCTGCTGGACGACGGCCTCGGCAACCTCGCCGCCGAGTACGCCCTCACCATCCCGGTCAGCGCGCTGCGGGCCCTCGACCTCGACGACGAGGAGCTGGCGGAGCTGCTCCGCGACCCCGAGCCCCAGCCGGAGCTCCTGGTCCGCTACGAGCCCGCCCCCGCCATGTCCCAGGACGAGTGGCGGGAGGCCCCCTGGCCCGTGGTGACGCTGCGCTCGCGACCTGCGAAAACGCAGCTTGTGCGGAAAACTTGCACCCCAGGGGTTCAGGTTCTTACCCGCGAGAATGTGAACCCCTTTACGCGCGCGTCGCGAAATACACCACCGAAGCGGCCGAGCGCAAGCCTTTCGACCACGAAACCCGAGCGGCTCTGGCCGAACACCGTCACGCCGGGGAGGAGATCCCACCGGCTCGAGGCCTGTGAACGGCTGCGCTACGAGGACCAGACGCTGCGAGGCCTGTCGGCGAAGTACCTGCGGTCGCTGCTGCGCCCCCTCTTCGCCGCCGGAGCGACCCTCGCCGACGTCAAGTACGTGATCAACCACCTGCCCGACGGGCGGCCCCGGTTCCACAACGACCCGCCGCGCAAGCTCGTCGGCTGGATCCGGTACCGGGTCTCGACCTGGTTCGACAAGGAGACCGGCGAGCTCCTCTCGCCGCTGCCCTCCCAGGTCATCGCCGGAGCCGACCGCAGGCGCCGGGCCGAGCAGGCCGTCAGGGCCGAGGAGTGGGCCCGGCGGGAGGCCCAGCGCGTCGCTCCGCCTACGGACCTGATCGGGCGGTTGCGGGCCCGGCTGCAGGCGACCGCCGCCGCCGCCCGGGAGCGCCGGGAGGCG
>NZ_CDRNDK010000652.1:0-2749 GCF_977012225.1 Planomonospora algeriensis
CCCGGCGCCGCGGCCGGCCGGGACGCGGCCGGTCGCCGGGTCAGCCGGTGAGCTTGACCGCGGCGAGGATGCCGCCGCCGAGCGGGAGCAGCAGGGGGCGGAGCCGCTCGTCGGAGCGGACCAGCTTGCCCAGCTCGCGGACGGCGACGGTGTCCGGGTCGCGCCGGGCGGGGTCGGCGACCCGGTGGTGCCAGAGGGCGTTGTCGAAGACGACGACGCCGCCCGCGCGCAGCAGCCGGACCGACTCGTCCAGGTAGTCGCCGTACTCCTGCATGGCCCCGTCGCAGAAGACCATGTCGTAGCCACCGTCGGACAGGCGCGGCAGCACGTCCAGGGCCCGGCCGGTGATCAGCCGGACGCGGCCGCCGGAGAAGCCCGCCTGGGCGAAGCTCTGCCGGGCCAGGCGCTGAAGCTCCGGCTCCACGTCCACGCTGGTGAGCGTGCCGTCGGGACGCATGCCGCGGAGCAGCCAGAGACCGGACACCCCGCAGCCGGTGCCGATCTCCACGACGGCGCGGGCGTTGACGGCGCTGGCGAGGAAGCAGAGGGCGGCGCCACCGCTGGGCGAGGTCGGGGAGACGCCCACCTCCAGGCTCCGCTGCCGGGCGAGGCGGAGGATCTCGTCCTCGGGATGGAACTCCTCGGCATAGGCCAGAGTGGCCTCCAACGGACTTGTCGGCGTCTCTGCCATCGGCCTCTCCTCCCGCTCTCTCGTGCACAGTCGCATGGGCGCTGGGTCGCAGCCTAAGGGAGGCGGCCCGGATCGGGAACTCATGCCCCGGGCAGGACGTTGCATGGATTAAAGCGGCGTTTGCCGGTCCTGTGGGTAGTGAGCGCGCACGAAGGGACGAAACCAGGCACTATGGCGATAGCGGTGGTCCCGAAGAGAGGGGTGCTGGTGGACGAGCCCGACCACCAGGTGGATGCTCCCGTGTCCGACTGGAAGCCTCCCACCTGGGACGAGGTCGTCCGGACCCACTCGGCGCGCGTCTACCGGCTGGCCTACCGGCTGACCGGCAACGTCCATGACGCCGAGGACCTGACCCAGGAGGTGTTCGTCCGGGTCTTCAGGTCCCTGTCGAACTACACGCCTGGCACTTTCGAGGGCTGGCTGCACCGCATCACCACCAACCTGTTCCTCGACATGGCGCGGCGCAAGCAGCGCATCAGGTTCGAGGGGCTCGCCGACGACGCGGCCGAGCGGTTGCGCGGGCGCGAGCCGTCCCCCGCCCAGGTGTACGACGACACCCACCTGGACGCCGACATCCAGGCGGCGCTGGACGCGCTGGCCCCCGAGTTCCGCGCCGCCGTCGTGCTCTGCGACATCGAAGGGCTCTCCTACGAGGAGATCGCCGCGACGCTCGGCGTGAAGCTCGGCACCGTCCGCAGCCGCATCCATCGCGGCCGGGCGCAGTTGCGTGACGCGCTGGAGCACCGCGCGCCCCGCGGCGAGCAATCCCCCCCCGACCATCACCCGCGGGGAGGAGTTCGCATGACAGACCGCAGACATTCGAAGCGACGGACCGGGACCGAGGGCGGAAGCGTGGACGCGAGGCGAGGACCCGGACCGGATCCGATCACCAGGGGCGATTTCCACGACTGCCACGACGAGCCGCTTGGCAAGGAGTCGGCATGAGTCATCTCGGAGAACGCGTTTCCGCGCTCGTCGACGGCGAGCTGAACCACCATGAGCGCGACCGCGCCCTGGCGCACCTGACCTTCTGCGCCGACTGCCGCGCCGAGGTCGACGCCGTACGGGCGCTGAAGAGCCGGCTGCGGTCCCTGGACGGGCCGTCGATGCCGATGGACCTGACCGTGTCGCTGCTGCGGATGGCCGAGCCGGGCGGTCCGCTGCCGCCGCGGGAGTGGCCCTTCCCCGCCTCCCGGACCTTCGGGGGGGCGCCGATCCCGAGCATGCACAGCATCGCCCCGCCGGACAACCGCCCGCGCGGCCGGGCCGGCGGGGCACGGCGGTCACGCCGGGCGGGTTACGTGGCCGTGGGGTTCGCCTCCGCGGCGGTGGCGCTCGGCACGCTGTTCGTCGTCGGGGGCGCCGAGTCCAATCCGCGCGTGCCGCCGGCCGACATGTTCGCCAACCAGCCCGGGAGCCCCACGAACACGGTGCACCGCGGCGGTACGGCGACGCCCGTCCCCTCGCTGACGCCGTCGCCCGCCAGGTGATCCGTCCGCCCGTCACCGGGCCGCCGGAGGCCGTCCGCCTCCGGAGCCGGTGGCGGGCGGTCTCGTTTCCGGTGGTCCGCCGGGCGGGAGCGGGGTGCCGGGGTGCGGCTCGTGCACGGCGAGTCTCCGGGATACTGGTATCCGAGGCATTCGAACGGGCAAACCGCACTTTATGTCTCTCGTATGCAGCTCCGGGGAAGATTGCCTGGCTGCCGCCGGCGAGCGGCCTCATACGAGGCTAAGGAGTAGTGAATATCCGATGACGACCGACGATCCCCGCACGCATGAGGCGCACGATGCCGAGGGGCGTGCGCCGTCGGACTTCAGCGGCGGCCGGGGCTCTGCTCCGGAGTCCTCGCGGCCCGACTTCCTGCCCGCGGGCGAGGCCTCGGGCCTTCCCGGTGAGCGGGGCGGGCAGCCGGGCGACGAGGGGTGGAGCCAGCTCGGGCAGCCGCCGGCGCCGGGCGGGTGGAGCCACGAGCAGCCGGCGGCCCCGGACGCGCAGCAGCGCCAGGACGGCTGGGTCGACGCGCCGGAGGAGAGCGGCTGGGGTGACCCGTCCGGCCGT
>NZ_CDRNDK010000653.1:0-2745 GCF_977012225.1 Planomonospora algeriensis
CGGGTGCGCCCGGCCGCCGGCCCCCTTCTCCGCGCGGTCTCCCCCGGGACCGTCAGGCGGCGACGGGGGAGTAGGCGGCGGCGTCACCGGCGAGCACGGTGCTCGGCCGGCCGTCCACACCGACCGGGACGTCCCCGGCGACGGTGACGCGGTGCAGGCGGCGGGGCCGGTCGCCGAAGTCGTGCACGACCTGGTGCTGGGTGGCGCGGTTGTCCCACACCGCCACGTCGCCGGGGGCCCACCGCCAGCGCACGGTGTTCTCGACCTGGGTCACCTGCTCCTGGACGAGCCGGATCAGCGAGGCCGACGCCTCGGAGGACAGGCCCACCAGGCGTTTGGCGAAGTCTCCCAGCAGGATCGCGCGCTCGCCCGTCTCCGGATGCACGCGGACCACCGGGTGCTCGGTCTCGAAGACGGTGGAGGAGAACACCTCGGCGTACTCCCGGGCCCGCTCCGGGTCGTCGGCGAAGGCCACCTGGCCCTGCTCGTCGAGATGGTCCTGGCCGCGGAAGAAGACCGCCTTGTGGGTGAGCAGCGCCAGGCGGATCTCGGCCACGACGTCGGCGGGCAGGTCTCCGCCGAGCCGTACGCCGGAGATCTCGGCGCCTATACGGCCGGCGACAGGGGTGACGGTGAGGGATGACATGGGTTGCTTCCTTCCGAAAGGGGATGGGCGGGGAGACGGAAGGGCGGGCAGAGGGCACTGGCCACGCGGCACGGGGGTGCGGCGTTCGTGGACGGATTCGGCATCCGGCTTGACGCGGAGGTGGCGGGGCTCTATAAACACACTAACTCTACTAAATAAGTGGGAAATAGGGAGAACTCATGAACGCTCGCAGGGCCCGCGGAGCGGTGGCCGCACTGGCCGCACTGGCGCTCACCACCTTGGCGGCGGCCTGCGGGAACGCCGAGCCCGCCGGGACGACCGCCGCGGCCGCCGGCGGCGGAGGCGGACCGGCCGAGGTCAGGCTCGGCTACTTCCCGAACATCACGCACGCCACCGCGCTGGTCGGGGTGGAGAAGGGCCTGTACGCCAAGCACCTCGGCTCCGGCACGGCGCTCAAGACCAGCACCTTCAACGCCGGCCCAGCCGCGATCGAGGCGGTCTTCTCCGGGGCGGTCGACGCCACCTACATCGGCCCCAACCCGGCCATCAACGCCTGGGCCAAGTCCAAGGGCCAGGCCATCAAGATCGTCGCGGGGGCGGCCTCGGGCGGCGTCTTCCTCGTCGTCAAACCGGGCATCGAGAGCGTCGAGGACCTCAAGGGCAAGAAGATCGCCACCCCGCAGCTCGGCAACACCCAGGACGTGGCGCTGCGCCACTGGCTCGACTCCAAGGGCGTCAAGGCCGACACCAAGGGCGGCGGCGAGGTCTCGATCGTGCCGCAGGAGAACTCCCAGACCATCCAGACCTTCGCCACCGGCGACATCGACGGCGCCTGGGTGCCCGAGCCGTTCGCCAGCCGCCTCATCACCGAGAGCGGCGGCAAGGTGCTGGTCGACGAGCGGGACCTGTGGCCGGGCAAGGAGTTCGTGATCACCCACCTGATCGTCCGCCAGGAGTTCGCGAAGGAGCACCCGGAGGCGGTGCGGAAGCTCATCGAGGCCCACGTGGAGGCCAACGAGCTCATCGCCTCCGACCCGGCCGAGGCCGCCGAGACGGCCAACGCCGCGTTGGAGAAGCTGGCCGGCAAGCCGCTCAAGCCCGAGGTGCTCGACGGCGCCTTCAAGAACATCACCTTCACCGACGACCCGATCGCCTCGTCCCTGGTGGGCAGCGCCGACCACGCCGTCAAGGTCGGGCTGCTCGAGCCGGTGGACCTCACCGGCATCTACGACCTGAAGATCCTGAACGAGGTCCTCGCCGCCAAGGGCCGGCCGCAGATCTCCGACAAGTGAGGCTCCCCGACGGGGTCCGCCGAGGCAAGAGGAGGAACACGTGACCGCTCCGCTCACGGAGCAGGCCGCCGGCCGGGCGGAGGGCCGCGGGCCCGCCGTCCGGCTGGAGGCCGTCTCCAAGATGTACGGCCAGGGCCGGACCGGCCTGCTGGCCCTCGACGAGGTCTCCCTGGACGTCGGCGCCGGGGAGTTCGTCTGCCTGCTCGGCGCCTCCGGCTGCGGCAAGAGCACCCTGCTGTCCCTGGTCGCCGGGCTCGACCGGCCCACCGCGGGGCGGATCGAGGCCGACGGGGGCCGGGTGGCGATGATGTTCCAGGAGCCGGCGCTCTTCCCCTGGCTGACCGTCTCGGCCAACATCGAGATGGCGCTCCGGGCCAAGGGCGTGACCCGGGCGGAGCGCCGGGCACGCGCTGCGGAGTTCCTGGAGACCGTGCACCTCGGCGGGTTCGGCGCCAAGCGCCCGCACGAGCTCTCCGGCGGCATGCGCCAGCGGGTCGCGCTGGCCCGGGCGCTCGCCCAGGACGCCGACGTGCTGCTGATGGACGAGCCGTTCGGCGCGCTCGACGCGATGACCCGCGACCTGCTCCACGACGAACTGGAGCGCATCTGGCGCGAGCGGAACCTGTCGGTCCTGTTCGTCACGCACAACGTCCGCGAGGCCGTACGGCTCGGCGACCGGGTGGTCCTGCTGAGCAGCCGCCCCGGCCGCGTCGTCGAGGACTTCCCGGTGACGCTGGAGCGGCCCCGCCGCACCGACTCCGCCGAGGTGGCCGAGCAGGCGGGCCGGATCACCGACCGGCTGCGCGAGGAGGTCATGCGGCATGGCCGCTGACCCGCCCCGCCGCC
>NZ_CDRNDK010000654.1:0-2744 GCF_977012225.1 Planomonospora algeriensis
CGGTGCCCCGGCCGGGCCGCGACGCCTGGCCCGAGGTACGCGACGCGATGGTCCGCGCCATCCTGGCGAGCGCCACCCCCGACCGCGACGACCGGCTCTTCCCCGGCGACCCGGCCCAGTTCGAACCCGGCGGCGGTCTCACCTTCGCCCACGGGGCCGCCGGCGTGCTGTACGCGCTGGACGCCGCCGGGGCCGGGCGCTTCCCCGAGCACGAGGAGTGGCTGCGGCGCCGGGCGCGCGCCTCGACCGGGGGGCGCGCATCGGCTTCTACGACGGGCTGCACGGTGTGGCGCACGTCCTGGACCTGCTCGGCCACCGCCAGGACGCGCTGGACATCGTGGACAGGTGCCTGCGCGAGAGGTGGGAGCTGCTCGGCACCGGCCTGTTCGGCGGCCTGGCCGGGATCGGCCTGAACCTCCTCCACCTCGCCCGGAGCACCGGCGAGCGCGCGTTCGCGGACACGGCGCTCCGCGCCGCGGGCATCTGCGCCGACCGGCTCGGCGGCCCCGACGACGTGCCCGAGCTCAGCGGCGGGACCGGCCCCCGCGCCGGCCTGATGTACGGCTCGGCCGGCTCCGCCCTGCTCTTCCTGCACGCCTACGAGCACACCGGCGACACCGCGCTGCTGGAGCACGCCGCCGTGGCCCTCCGCCAGGACCTGCGGCGGTGCAGGACCACCCAGGACCGGACGCTCCAGGTCGACCAGGGCTGGCGCACCCTGCCCTACCTCGACGAGGGATCGGTGGGCATAGGCCTGGTCCTGGCCCGCTATCTGGTCCACCGCGACGACGAGGGGTTCGCGGCCGCGCTCGACGCCTGCCGGCTCGTCACCCGCGGGAGGTTCTTCGTGCAGCCCGGGTTGTTCACCGGCCGGGCCGGCATGATCGCGGCTCTCGGCGGAGGGCTGGGCCCCTTCCCCGACGGTCCCGGCACCGGCCTGGCCGAGCAGATCCGGGGGCTGGCCTGGCACGCGCTGAGTCACGGCGGCGGGCTGGCCTTCCCCGGCGACCAGCTGCTCCGGCTCTCCATGGACTTCGCGACCGGCACGGCCGGAGTCCTGTTCGCGATGAGCACCGCGCTGAACGACCGCCCGGTGTTCCTCCCCTTCATCCAACCGCCCGGCGGCGCAGGCGCCATGGCAACGGCATCGCCCGCACACGAGCCCGCCGAGCGGTCCCACCCCGGCGAGTCACCGAAGGAGGTGTGAACGAATGGTACTTCTCGACCTGCAGTCCCTGGAAGCCCCCACCGGCGGCGGCAGCAGCCTGACCGTGCTGACCTGCAACTCCGGCAAGCCCAGCAACCTCAGCGTCGCGCTCTGCCACTAGCGGCGTGAGTGCCCGGGACGGCCTGCCGAGGCCGTCCCGGGCTTTCCCCTTCCGGACGGCACGGCAGAGAGGAGGGACGGGTGCGGTCGTCGGATCGGCTGCTCGCCCGGATCGTACGGCGCGGCGGCCCCTGGCTCGGCGTCCTGGCCGTCACCGCCGTGACCGGCGCGCTCGCGCAGCTGGCGCTCCCGTTCGTTCTGGGCCGGACGGTCGACGCCCTCGTCTCGGGCACGCCGTCCCGCGGGGCGTGGCTGGGCGCCTGCGCCGCGATCGTGGTCGCGGCCGTGGCCGTGGCGTGCGACGCCCTCGGGGTGTGGGCGACCGGAGCGTGCAGCACCCGGGCCTCGGAATGGCTGCGCCACCTGACCGTGCGGCACGTGCTCGGCGCCGGCCCCGCGTTGCACCGGCGCTTCTCCGAAGGGGAGCTGGCCACCCGGGCGGGCGTCAACGCCGAGGAGGCGGGCCGCGCGCCGGAGACCCTCGTCACCGGGGCGGCGCTGGTCGTCCCCACCGCGGGAGGCCTGGTGGCGCTCACCCTCATCGACCCCTGGCTGACGCTGACCCTGGCCGCCGGCCTCGTCGCCATCGTGCTCGTGCTCCGGTCCTTCCTCAGGGTGAGCACCACCCTCGCCGGCGGTTACCAGGAGGCGCAGGGCGACATCGCGGCCCGGCTGACCGACGCCCTGGCCGGGGCGCGCACCATCGCCGCCGCCGGGACCCACGCCGAGGAGAAGGCCCGGGTGCTGGCCCCGCTCCCCCGGCTGCGCGCGCACGCCATGGAGATGTGGCGGACCAACGCCGCGCGGGCGTGCAGGCCGGTGTCGTGGTGCCGCTGCTGGAGGTGGCGGTGCTCGGGGTGGGGGGGTTCCGCCTCGCCGCGGGCGACCTCACCGCGGGGGAGCTCTATTCGGCCGCCCGCTACGTCGTCCTCGGCGCCGGGCTCGGTTCGGCGCTGGGCTACCTGGGCCGCCTGGCCCGGGCGCGCGCCGCCGCGGGGCGGATCGGCGAGCTGCTCTCCGAACCGCGCAGGTCCTACGGCCGCCGCTCCCTGCCTCCCGGCCCCGGCGCCCTGGAGCTGAGAGGCGTCACCGCCGACGGCCTGTCCGGCGTCGACCTGCTGGTCCCGGGGGGGGTCCTCGGTGGCGTGGTGGGCCGGTCGGGTGCGGGCAAGTCGGTCCTCGCCGCCCTCGCGGGCCGCCTGGCCGACCCCTCCGGCGGCGCGGTGCTCCTCGACGGCGTCGCACTTCCGGACCTGTCCCGGGAGGCGCTCGGCGGGGCCGTCGGCTACGCCTTCGAACGCCCCGCCCTGATCGGCGAGACCGTCGCCGACGCCATCGGCCTCGGCCTGCGGGATCCCGGCCCCGGACCGGATCCCGGCCCGACTCCCGGCCCGCCGGACGCCCCGCCGGCCCCGGA
>NZ_CDRNDK010000655.1:0-2743 GCF_977012225.1 Planomonospora algeriensis
GCCGTGCCGGGTGCGCCGGGCCCGTCCGTCGCAGCCCCCGGCCCGCAGGCCGAGGGACGCGCGGCGGTGCTGGCCAAGCCCCCGGTGCGCAAGCTCGCCAAGGACCTCGGGATCGACCTGGCCGCGCTCACCGGGACCGGGCCGCAGGGCTCGATCACCCGGGAGGACGTGCACGCGGCGGCGGCCGCGCCCGTACGGCCTGCGGCGCGGGCCGGGGCGGCGGACGAGGAGCGGATCCCGGTCAAGGGCGTGCGGAAGGCGACCGCCCAGGCCATGGTGGCCTCGGCGTTCACCGCCCCGCACGTCACCGAGTTCCTCCAGGTGGACATGACCGGGACCATGGAGGCGGTCGGGCGGCTGCGCGCCCTCGACGACTTCGCCGGGGTCAAGGTCTCGCCGCTGCTCCTGGTCGCCAAGGCGCTGCTCGTCGCGGTCCGCCGCCACCCGATGATCAACTCGGCGTGGGACGAGGCGGCGCAGGAGATCGTGGTCAAGCGCCGCGTGAACCTGGGCATCGCCGCCGCGACCCCCCGCGGCCTGCTCGTGCCCAACGTCAAGGACGCCCACTCCCTGTCGCTGCCGGAACTCGCGGCGGCTCTGGCGGAGCTGGCCGAGACCGCGCGGGCCGGCCGTACCCGGCCGGAGGACATGGCGGGCGGCACGATCACGATCACCAACGTGGGCGTGTTCGGGGTGGACGCCGGGACGCCGATCCTCAACCCGGGCGAGTCCGCGATCCTGGCCCTCGGCCAGGTCAGGGACATGCCGTGGGTGGTGGACGGGCAGCTCGCGGTGCGCAAGGTGTGCACGCTCGCGCTCTCCTTCGACCACCGGGTGGTGGACGGCGAGCTCGGTTCGCTGTTCCTGCGCGACATCGGGGCGATGCTCCAGGACCCGCTGCGCATGCTCGCCTGGAGCTGAGGCCGCGCGGCCGGAGCCGGACGCTGAAGGACCAGGACCAGGACCAGGACCGGAGGATCGGGGCCGGATGCCGGAGGTCCCGGGCCGGAGCCGGACGGCCGGAGACCGGTGGGCCCCGCCGCGCGCCGGCGGGGCCCACCGTACGCTGGCGGGCATCCGAACCACGAGGGAGACAGGACCGACCATGTTCCGCCACATCGTGCTGCTCGCCTGGACCGAGGACGCCACCGACGAGCAGAAGGCCGCCGTCGCGGCCGGACTGGCCAGGCTGCCGGAGCTGATCCCGCAGCTGCGCTCCTACGTGATCGGCCACGACGCGGGGGTGAGCACCGGCAACCACGACTTCGCGGTGGTCGCGGACTTCGACAGCGTCGAGGACTACGTCGTCTACCGGGACCACCCGGAGCACCAGGCCGTGATCGCCGAGCGCATCAAGCCGATCCTGGCCTCCCGCGCCGCCGTGCAGTACCACGTCTAGACCGCCTGCGGGACCCGGCCACCGGCGGAGGCAGCCGGCGCGCGCCGCCGTACGGTGCCATGCCTAGACCGCCCGTAGGACCCGGCCCCCGGTGGAGGCGATCAGCGCCTTGTCCGCGGCGGTCGGGCCGGAGGAGCCCAGCCAGACGGGTGCGCCCAGCGCCCCGGCGACCGCCTCCGGCCAGTCGTCCACGCCGTCGCGGTAGTGCGGCCGGGCCCGCTCCAGCCGGGCGGTGAGCCGGGCCTGGCCCTCCAGGTCGCCCCTGCGGCCCACCGGGAGCTCGCCGATGTCGTAGGAGTCGCACATCCGCGAGACCGGCGCGTCCAGGTGGGTGAGGGCCAGGACGTCCGCCCCGCCCGCCGCCGACAGCGCGTAGCGGTGCGCGACGGCGTCGAAGTGCCCGGTCCGGAACGGGCCCTGCCAGCGGCCGTCCCGGTTGTGCGGCTCGGGCAGGCGCAGCCCCGGGTCCTCGGTGACCAGCGGCCCCGGCCCGTGCCGGGTCGTGTAGGTGCGCAGCACGCCGAGCCGTACGGCGGCGGCCCCGTCGAGCAGCGCCAGCGCGTTGCCGAAGGTCGTGGTGCTCCAGGTCGTGTGGGGGTGGAAGCCGTGCCACTCGTCGAGCAGCACCCCCTGGGCGCCCTCGAAGACGACGGGCCGCCTGCGCAGCAGGGCGGTGACGTAGGAGGGGTCGACCAGGACCACCCGCTCGGCGAACGCGCGGTAGGCCGCCACGCAGTCGGCGACCGGCGGCCCGCCCGCGCCGAGCCGCTCGCGCAGCGCCTCCAGCTTGCGGGTCAGCGCCCACGGCCGCTCGCAGTCGCCGATCTTCGGAGCCATGAACGGGTGCTCCAGCGCGTAGGCCATCACCTCGCCGACGCCCATCCCGCAGGACCCGTGCCGCCTCTCACCGCGCGCCAGCTCCCGGGCCCGCCCGGCCGCCACGTGGTACGGCGTGGCGAGCAGGGCCTCCCGGTCGACGGTGAGCATGCCGTACGGGTCCGGGACGCCGATCCGGCGCAGGTGGTCGGCCTCGGCGGTGAGCGCGAAGGGGTCCACCACGGTGTACCGGGACAGGTGGGTCGGCACGCCGCGCAGGGTCCCCGACCCGAACTGGGAGAACGTGTGGTGCCGCCCGTCGGGCAGCACGACGTTGTGCCCGGCCTGGGCGCCCCCGTTGAACCTGACCACCGCCGCGACCCCGCCGCGGGCGCAGAGCCAGTCGACGACGGTGCCCTTGCCGGCGTCGCCGTACCCGAGGTCGACGACGATCACGTGGTCCTTCACAGCCGGGTCACCCCGCTGCCGCCGGGAGCGGCGGGACCGCCCGGGCGGCCCGGTCGGCCC
>NZ_CDRNDK010000656.1:0-2743 GCF_977012225.1 Planomonospora algeriensis
GCCGATCAGGGCGCGGCACCGGGCGGCGACCCGGGAGGCGTCGGGATCCTCCACGGGCGGGAGGCCGCGCAGCGCGGCGCCCGCACCCAGCAGCAGGGCGGTCCGCTCGCCGTCCCCCTCCAGCAGCGCCACCCCGGCGAGGCCTTCGGCGACGCGGGCCACCAGAGTCAGGTCGCGGGTCCCGCGCCCGGTCGTGAACGCCCGCCGGTACCAGGCCAGGGCGCCGACGGCGTCGCCCTCCGCCTCGGCGACCCATCCCAGTGCGACGCACACGCGGGTCCGGGTCTCCTCGACGTCGAACCACCCCGTCGAGCACTCGGCGAGCGCCGCCTCGCAGCTGCGGCGGGCCTCGTCCAGGTCGCCCCGGAACCGGGCGATCTCACCCAGTCCGAGGTGCGCGGCGGCCAGCACCTCCCAGGCGCCGGCCCGCCGTCCGAGTTCGGCCGCCCGCTCGTAGTCGGCGCGCGCCCCCGCCGTATCCCCGTCGCGGAGCCGTCCGTCGGCGCGGCGGTGCAGCAGCTCCGCCACGTCGAGGGTGGCGCCCAGCCGCTCGGCGAGGGCCAGCGCCTGATCCGTCAGGGCGGAGGCCTCCGCACGCTCCCCGCGCCGGCCGGCGATGTCGGCCAGGCCGGAGATCGCCTGCGCCATCCCCCACCGGTCGCCGACGGACCGGAAGTCCGCGAGCGCGAGGGCGAACTCCCGCTCGGCCTCCTCCAGATCCCCGTCGAACAGCCGGAAGTACGCCCACCCGAAGTGGCCGATCGCCGACAGCCACGGATCGTCCGGCTTGATCCGCTCCCAGTGGCGCGTCATCTCCCGGGCGACCTCCGGCTCCGGAGGGCCGGCGACCATCGCCCACAGGACGTTGGCGAACGGCTGCCGGGGCAGGGCCTCCCGCTCGGTCATGATCTTCCGGACGGTCTCCAGGTGGGCGTCCAGCCGGAGGTCCGCGCCGCCACCCGAGATGACGGTCATCACGCAGAGCGCGTACTCGTCGGCCAGTCCCGCCGGCGGACCGGCGCCGAGCCCGTCCAGGAGGTCGCGGGCGAGCGCGGCCGCCTCGCTGCGCAGGGCGCGCAACCACCAGTAGCACGTCAGGGCGGACAGCAGCCGCAGGGCCGGCCGGAGGTCCCCGGCCCTGACCGCCCGGTGCAGCGCGGCGTGCAGGTTGTCGTGCTCGTGGTCCAGCCGCTCCAGCCACTCCAGCTGCTCGTCGCGGCGCAGATGGGGATCGGCGGTCTCGGCGAAGGCCAGGAAGTGGTCCAGATGGGCCCGGCGCAACCGCTCCTCCTCGCCGGCCTCGGCGAGCCGCTCGGCGCAGAAGGCGCGAATCGTCTCCAGCATCCGGTAGCGGCCGCCGACCACCTCGACGAAGGACTTGTCCACGAGGGAGGCGAGGACGCCGTCGGTGTCGTCCGCCCCGCAGACCCGCTCGGCCGCCTCCAGGGTGGCCCCGCCCGCGAAGACGGTCAGCCGCCTGGCCATCGTCCTCTCGTCCTCGTCCAGCAGGTCCCAGCTCCACCCGACGACCGCGTGCAGCGTCCGGTGGCGGGGCTGCGCCGTACGGCTGCCGCGCGACAGCAGCCGGAAGCGGTCGTCGAGCCGGGCTGCGATCTCCACGGCGGTGAGCGAGCGCAACCTGGCCGCGGCCAGCTCGATCGCCAGGGGCAGGCCGTCGAGGGACCGGCAGATCTGCACGACCGCCCGGACGGTGGCGTCGCCCGCGCCGGACTCCCCGTGAAGGTGCCCGTCGGGGTGCCCGTCGGGGTGCAGGATGAAGTCCGGCCGCACGGCCGAGGCCCGCTCGGCGAACAGCCGGACCGCGGCCGCCCGCTCAGGGGGGTCACCCGGGCCGGGCAGCTCCAGGGGAGGGACGGGGCAGAGCAGCTCGCCGGTGATGCCGAGCGCCTCGCGGCTGGTGGCCAGCACCCGGACCTCCGGGCAGACGCTCAGCAGCCGGTCGGTGAGCCGCGCGGCGTCGTCCACCACGTGCTCGCAGTTGTCGAGGACCAGCAGGATGCTCCGCCCGGTGAGCGCCGCGACCAGCCTGCCGATCGGGTCGGGCGCGGCCTGCTGCCGGTTCGGGGCCGAGAGCAGGCCGGTCTCGCGCAGTCCGAGCGCACCGAGCACCGCCTGCGGCACCTCCGCGCCGTCGCTGAGCGGCCCCAGCTCCACGAAGCAGACCTCGCCGTCCAGGTGCCCGGCGGCCTCGGTGGCGAGTCTGGTCTTGCCCGTCCCGCCGGGGCCGGTGAGCGTGACCAGGCGGCCGCCGCCGAGCAGGTTCCGGATCCGCTCCAGTTCGCCCGCGCGGCCGATCAGCGGGGTGAGGTGGGCGGGCAGCCCGCGCGGGGAGCCGGGAGGAGGGCCGGCGGCGTCCGCGGAGCCGGTGGTCCCGGCCGGGGAGAGGGAGGGGTCGGCCCGCAGGATCGCCAGGTGGGTCGCGGCCAGTCCGGCGGACGGGTCGGCGCCCAGTTCCTCGGCGAGCCGCTGCCGGATCCCCTCGAACACGGCCAGGGCGTCGGCCTGCCGGCCGCACGCGTACAGCGCCCGCATGAGCTGCCCGGCGGGCCGCTCCCGCAGGGGGTGCGCGGCGACCAGCTCCTGGAGCGCGGTCACCGCCTCCCGGTGGCGGCCGGTCGCCAGCCCGGCCTCCGCGTGGTCCTCGGCGGCGGCCAGCCGCGCCTCCTCCAGCCGTACGGCCTGCCCCGCGGCGAACGGCGCGCCGCCGGCGTCGGCCAGCGCG
>NZ_CDRNDK010000657.1:0-2740 GCF_977012225.1 Planomonospora algeriensis
CTCCGGGACGCGGCGACGCTGCCGGAGCTGGTCGCGGTCGTGCGGGTCGTCGAGGCCGCGGGCGTACCGCTCCCCTCGGACCCGGTGGAGCGGGCCGCGGCGGGGCTGGTCCGCGACGGTCTCACCGGCATCGCGGAGTCGGTGGCCCGGACCCCCTCCGGCCGCCGCGGGGAACTGCTCGCCGGGCTGGTCGCCGGGCTGGAAGGCGCTCCGGCTCGGGTCCGGGAGGAGTTGCTCACCTCCGACGTGTGCGACCTGGTCGCCGGTCACGACCGGCCGCGGGCGCCGCGGACGGGCGCCGCGGTGATCCGCCGGCTGGCCGCGGCCGGGCGGCTCGGCCGGGTCGAGGCGACGATCGACCTGGTGCGGCTGCTGCCCGGCGCCGACGGGTTCGCCGACCGGGACGACGCGCTCGGGGAGATCTGGCAGGAGGAGCCGGTGAGCGCCGAGTGCGCCCGGCTGGTCGAGGCGCTGGGCGGCCGGATCGCGGAGTCGCACGTGCTCAGCGACCTGCCCGCGCGCGCCTACGTCAGGAGCGGCCTCAAGGGCTCCGAGGCGGGGGACCTCGCCCGCAGGGTGGTGGACGCCGCACCCGAGGGCTTCGCCGCCGACGACGCCAGGACCGTGCTCACCGTGCTGCGGCTGCCGGACGCCGGCCTGCCGCGCGACGCGCGCGGGAGGTGGAGGCGCTGACCGGTCTCACCCGGGAGGGGAAACCGGAGCTGGTGGAGCTGGCCAGGAACGCCGCGGCAGGGGCGCTGGGCCGGCGGGAGCCGACCTTCCGTACGGCGCTGGTGAAGGCGCTGACGGCGGAGTCGCGGGGGTGGCTGGTGGCCGCCTGGCTGGGAGCGAGGATCGGCCGGGACGAACAGGCGGCGCTGCTGGAGGTCGCCATCCGGCTGCGGATGGGCGACCTCGTCGTCCCCGACCTCGACGACTGGGCGCGGGCCCAGGTCGGCGGCTGGTCGCCGTTCGGGTCCATGGAGGCCCGCTTCAAGAACGACAGCGAGCTCGCGGCCGGGTTCAGGGAACTGGCCGGGGCGGCCAGGCGCCGGCGCCTGTTCGGGCGGGGGGATCGCTGATGTGGTTCGTGGGGGCGCTCGTCCTGGTGTGCTGGATCGTGGTCGTGTGGCTGGGATTCACCCTGGTGTTCCCCGTCGTCTTCCCCGTCGTGCTGGTGGCGACGACGCTGGGGGCCGTCGGCGTCTACTTCCGGCAGGCGGGTGTCGTCCTGCTGCCGGACACCTCCCACGGTCTCTCCCCGGTCGTCCGGCCGGTCACGGGGGCGGACGGGGACCCGGCCTACCGGCACTACCTGCTGGCCCAGGTCTGGAGGGACTGGTGGACCGTCATCAGGACCGCCGTCCCGCTGATCGCCCAGACGGCCCGCCGGGCGATGGCCAGGACGACGGAAGCGCTGATGAAGGGCAACCAGGCGTTCTTCCTGTTCCCGCTCTGGCTGGCGGTGTGCGGCGGGATCGCGGTGGCGGTCCTGCCCCTGGCCGTCGTCGGCGGGCTGATCGCCGCGGTGTACGCCGCGACGGTCACGGCGGGCCTGCTGGCCTGGCTGACCTGCGTGGGCGTGCTCCTCGGCGTGGAGCAGGCGTTCATGCTGGCCCGGCGCATCCTCCAGGCCTGCCCCTACCCGGGCTGCTACGCGCGGATCACGCTGCCGGTCTACGCGTGTCCCACCTGCGGGCACCGGCACCGGAGGCTGACCCCGAACCTCGACGGCGCGATCCGGCACGTCTGCCAGTGCGGGACCCGGCTGCCCACCGCGATCCTGCTCGGCCGCCACCGGCTGCAGGCGCACTGCCCCGAGTGCAACCGGGCGCTGCCGGCCCGGATCGGCCGGGTGCGCGTGGAGCCGCTGCCGTTCGTCGGCGGCCCGGACGCCGGGAAGACGACGTTCATGGCCCTCGCGGTGGACGCGCTGCACGGCTCGGTGTCCGCCTCCGGGGGACGCGCGTCGTTCGTCGACGAAGGAGACGAACGGACCTTCCACCGGCTCCGCCACCAGTTGCGCGACGGCCGGGTGCACAAGACCGTGACGGAACTGCCGAAGGCCGTGATGCTCGACGTCGCCGTGCCGGGGGCGGGCCGCGGCGGAGGGAGCCGGATCCTCTACCTGTTCGATCCGTCCGGCGAGTACTACACGGGGGCCGCGAAGGTCGAGTCGATGAGCTACCTCGCGCACGGCGAGGCGCTGCTGATGGTCCTGGACCCCTTCGCGCTGCCCGAGGTGCAGGACCACCTGCTCGCGCCGGAGCGCGCCGAGCTGGCCGGGAAGGGGGTGGTGCTGTCCACGGAGGACCCCGCGGACACCTTCAACCGGTTGCGCAACGAGCTCGCGGCCCGCGCCGACGGCGGCAGGCAGCGCCGGGTCGCGGTCGTGCTGACCAAGGCCGACCTGCTCAGGGAGACCGCCGCCGGGAAGGGCGTCGAGGACGACCTGCCGGGCTGGCTGACCCGGATGGGCATGGGCAACTTCGTGCGGGAGCTGACCGGCCGGGCCGCGGAGGTTCGCTACTTCGCCTCGGGGCTGCCACCGAGGACCGAGGAGATCGCGCGGCTGGTCGGCTGGCTGTCGGGACTGAGGATCAACGGCCGCGCACCCGCCGGGGACGGGACCGCGAGAGGGACCGCCGCCGGAGGCGGGACGGACGGGACCGCGAGGGAGACCTCGGCCGGGGACGGGACGGACGGGACCGCGGCCGGGGACGCGCGCGCGGCTGGGACG
>NZ_CDRNDK010000658.1:0-2740 GCF_977012225.1 Planomonospora algeriensis
GGCCGAGCCGGAGCGGTCCGGCGCGGTCGTGCCCCGCGCCTTCCAGCCGCCCGTCGTCGAGCAGGAGCGGCCGTTCGCCCGGGCGCTCACCGAGCTGGGCCTGCCCGCGCGGATGGCTCTGCGGGCCGTCGGCTCCGACATGTACACCGCGGTGAAGCGCGCCCTGGCCGACCTGCCCGAGGCGCCCACGCCGCCGCGCGGCGCCGGCGACGTGCTCGTCATCGTCGGCGAGACGCACGCCGCCCTGCACATGGCCGAGAAGGCCGCCCGCCTGCTGAACGTGGGACCCGCCCAGGTCCTGCTGGCGGCCCGTTCCACCGCCGGGACCGGAATCCACAACACGCGCCTGCTGAACGGCCCGAGGGCCGCCCAGCAGCGGGCGCGGAAGATCCACCGCGACGACGTGCCGTACGTCGTCGTGGTGGACTCCACCCCGGAGCAGGGCAACGGCGAGTGGGCGCGCGCGATCGCCGACGCCCTCGGCGCGACCGCCGTGTGGGCGGTCGTCGACGCGACCCGCAAGACCGCTGACACCGCGCGCCACCTGCGCACACTCGGCAAGGTGGACGCCATCGCGGTGAACGCCGTGGCCGCCACGGGCGACCCGGCGAGCGTCCTGGACCTGGACATCCCCGTTTCCTATCTCGCGGACCGGCCCGGCACCGCGCAGGCCTGGGCCGCCCTGCTGTGCGAGCGGCTGGAGGAGAAGCAGTCGTGACATCCATTAGCTTGCCCGACATCAACTCCCTCGTGGAGATCGCCCTACCGGACGGCAGGGTCTACCCCACACGGGTGGAGGACACCGACGGGCTGGTCCTCATGGTTGCCGCGCCGCGCGGCGTCGGGGACATCGACATGCCGGAACCCGGCGAGGAGGTGTTCGTGCGCTGGACCGGCCCCCGGGGTCTGTACACCGCTCCCGGCACGTTCACCGCGTCCGTGCGCGACCGGATCAGCCTGTGGACCATCGAGGCCGAGGGCACCGTGGACTACTTCAGCCGCCGCAACGCCGTACGGGTGGCCGGCGGCGAACCGGTCCGGCTGCTCGACCTCGCCAGCGGCCAGGAGGTGTTCCACGGCCGCTTCGTGGACATCTCCGAGCGCGGGGCCCGCTGCCAGGGGATCGCGACCGGGCTCTCCGCCGAGCAGGACGTGATGGTCAAGATGGTGCTGGACGACAACCTCGTGGCGCTGAAGGGCAACGTGCTGACCGTCTCGGAGGCCGGGGGCGACACCGTGGCGGCGGTCGTCATCTACGACCCGCCGGAGACGCAGGCGCAGATCATCCGCCGGTACGTGATGAACATGCAGATCCGGGCGCGGAGGGCGGCGGCCGCCAATGCCGGTGACTAGCCTGCCGACGCTGCTGCTGGCCCTGCTGCTCGACGCGCCGGCGCTGTGGCGCGCCTTCGTGCTGCAGGACCTGGACGTCACCACGGCCCTGACGCGCTACCTGATCGCGGTGGCGGTGAGCGCCCTCATGCTCGGCGCCCTGCGCCGGGTCACCGCCTCCTACGGGTCCGAGGACCGCCCGCGGCCGGTGAGAAGGACGGCGTCATGAGCGTGTCGGTGGACCGGGTGCACTCGCCCGGCCGCCGCGCCACCGACAGGACGGAGCCGGCGCCGGCGGTCCCGGCCCTCTCGGGTGAGCTCCCGCCCGCGCCGGTCGCGGCGCTGACCGCGGGGGACGGCCAGGGCTGACGCCCGCGACCTCTCATCTCGCGGTGCCGGACGCCGATGGGAGGCCGAGACGGCTGTCTGACGGCAACCCCGGCAGCTCTCGGTCTCGCACCGGAAAGGACCTGAACGTGACCGGCACGTCCGTAGACAACGCCCGCCCCGTCGTGAACGCGAACCGCAACCGCCTGCTGGGCTGGTTCGCCGACCGCCGCATCAGCACCAAGATCCTCGCCTCCGTGGGCATCGTCGCCGTCATGGGCGCCGGGGTCAGCACGGTGGCGCTGAACCGGCTGAGCGGTCTCAACGACGACCTGGAGTCGATGAAGCAGACCAACATCCACCGGGTACTGCACCTCACCGAGCTGCGCGGCCAGATGGCCAACATGTACGACTCCACCACGGGGTTCGTCGCCATCACCGACCCCGCCATCAAGGCGCAGGCGATGGACCTGATGAAGGAGTACACCGCGAACGTCACCGAGGCGCTCGCGGACTACAAGGAGGACGCCCCTGCCTCCGCGGCCTGGCAGAAGACCCTGACCGGCTACGAGGAGGCGTGGGAGAGGTACCAGACCCTCCGCAACGTCGCCTTCATGGGGGAGAAGCCCCCGGCCGGGTTCGCCATGCCCACCGAGGTCGCCCAGGTGGTGACCGAGTTCGTCGCGGCCTCCACGCAGATGAACGACGCGATGGAGGAGCTGGCGAAGTTCGAGGAGGCCGACGCCGCGGCGGTGACCGCCGCGGCCGAGGACAACTACGGCAGCGCCCGGACCCTGATCCTGGCGCTGCTGACCGGCGGGCTGCTGCTCGCGCTGGGACTGGCGCTCCTGGTGTCCCGGCTGATCGTCCGGCCGCTGGGCGCGGTCTCCCGCGTCCTGGACGCGGTGGCGAGGGGCGATCTGACCGAGCGGGCCGAGGTGACCTCCCGCGACGAGGTCGGCGAGATGGCGGTGGCGGTCAACCAGGCCGGGGACTCCCTGCGCCAGACCATCGAGGCGCTGGCGACCAGCGCCGACACGCTGGCGGCCAGCTCGACCGAGCTGTCGGGCGTCAGCGACCG
>NZ_CDRNDK010000659.1:0-2739 GCF_977012225.1 Planomonospora algeriensis
CCGGCGCGCGCGCCGGCTCCGCGCCCGGTGCCCCGGCCGGACCGCGTCGTCGATCACCTCGGGCGGGACGGGGAAGGCCTCCTTGATCAGGTCCGCCAGCTGGGCGGCCTTGCCCCGGTCGAGCATCTGCATGATCATCGGTTGGGGGGCGAACAGCCCGATGCACAGGCAGGCCAGGGCGTAGGCGTCCGTCTCGACGCCGTGCCGGTCGCGGGGCGCGGCGAAGGCGGGGTGGCCGAGCGTGGCGCGTTCGCGGTCCTCGGCCAGGGTCGCGACCTCGTAGTCGATCAGGACCAGGCGGCCCTCGGCGGTGACGAGGATGTTGTTCGGGTGCAGGTCGCCGAAGACCACCCCGCGCCCGTGCAGGGACTCGACGGCCGCGCGGACCCCGGGCAGCACGTCGAGCACCCAGGCGGTGTAGTCGGCGAGCTCTCGCGGACCGCATGAGGCGCGGGTCAGCGGATACCTCTGCACGAGGAGCCGCTGCAGCGGGTTGCCGTCGACGAACTCCTGGACCAGGAAGTGGTGGCCGCCCAGCGTGAAGTAGTCGACGAGCGCGGGCACCGCGTCCAGTCCGGACAGCCGCTCCAGCATGTCCCGCTCGTGCGCCAGCCGGGTCACGGCGTCCCGGTCCACGGTGTCGAGCCCGGCGTACGGGCGCGCCTCCTTCAGCACCACCCGCCGGCCGGTCCGCACGTCCCGGCCGAGGTAGACCCCGCCGCCGTTGGAGAACTGGATGACGCTCTCGATCTCGTACGGCAGGCCCGCGGTGGTGACCGCGTTGCGTGCGGCCAGGTGGGGTTCGAGGAAGGCCGGCAGCGTCACCCACGAGGGAAGGCTGAAGGAGGGGCCGCGGACGTCCGGGACGAGGTTGCCGTCCCCGTCCTCGAGGGCCAGGACCGGCTCGCCGTCGCCTCCCGTGCAGTGGCGCGGGACGAAGCCGCCGTACCGCACGAAGAGCGGGCCCTCGCCGTACCGGAGGTCGCTGAGGATGTAGGGCCCCCGCACCCCCCGGAGCAGGACGTCGAGCTCCTTCAGGACGAGTTCGAGCTGACCGTCGTCCAGCGGGTAGACCGTGACCAGCTTGCCGCTCGATCCGCGGGCGGCGGCCTTGGAGTTCAGCATCGTCATGACCGGCCGGCTGCGCAGGAACTTGAACGGGATGTCCCGCGGCACGCAGTAGTCCCACACCGCTTCCATGGCGCGCTCGGCGTCCTCCACGCACGCCGACACGTGGATCTTCCAACCCTGCGGCGGCACCACGGCCTCGGCGGGTGCGTAGTGCATCCACGTGTCGGTCGCCTGGTGGCTCCAGCCGTCCGGGACCTCCCGGGACGCGAGGGGGAAATCGGGATGGCCGCCGCGGCTGCCGTCAAGGGTGTCGTAAAAGAGCGGATCCGCGAGGCAGTAAAGCTCGTACTGGTCATTCACGGGGGTCTCCTTGCTGGCTTCCACAGAGAGAATCCCGGACGTACAGGTCCATTTCCAGTTACAAGTTCCATCGCTCGCATATGCATAATTCACAGGTCCGGCCGTGAGGATGTGCGGCGATTGAGGTCGCGCCGCTGAAGTGAAAGTTATTCAGGAAAATCGACGGGGGCTTCGGCGATCAGCCGGAACCAGCCGTCCGGCCCGGCCGCGGCGGGCCGGATGACGCCGGCCGCCCTGAGGCCGGGTTCCGCCGGATCGCGGAGCACGGGCGCGGGGAGGGCTCGGCACCTGGCAAACTGACGCCGAAATGAGATTGCGCGTTACCTCCGCTTGGGAAACCGTTGAGGCGTGCCAGACGTTGTTCGAACGGGGAATGTGGCCTGATGGTTCATCTCGTAGGCGGGGTTTAAGCCGGTATGGTGCTTCATGCCATGAATCAGGACGATCGACTGGGCCCGTACCGACTGCTGCGGCGGCTCGGTGAGGGCGGCATGGGCGTGGTGCACCTCGCCGTCGACCCGCAGGGGCGACAGGTCGCGGTGAAGGTCCTGCGCTCGGAGGTGGCGGGCGACGACGTCGCGCGCCGCCGGCTCTCGCGCGAGGTGGAGACCATGCGGCGGGTGCGCAGCGAGTACATCGCGGAGGTGCTCGACGCCGACGTGACCGGCCACCGCCCCTACATCGTCACCCGATACGTCGCCGGCGACCCGCTGGACGAGGTGGTCAAGCAGGAGGGCCCCCTCGACCTGCCCGCGCTGCTCCAGGTAGCCCACGGGGTCGCCTCGGCGCTGGCCTCCGTGCACTCCGTCGGGGTGATCCACCGCGACCTCAAGCCCGGCAACGTGCTCATCCTGGACGGCAGGCCCGTCCTCATCGACTTCGGCATCGCCCAGGCGGTGGACGCCACCCGGCTCACTCAGACGGGCATGTTCATCGGCACGCCCGGCTACCTGGCCCCCGAGATCATCGAGGGGCACGAGGCGGGACCGGAGGTGGACGTGCACGCCTGGGCGGGCACGCTCGTCTTCGCCGCCACCGGCCAGCCGCCCTTCGGCAAGGGCACGCTGGAGATGATCTTCTACAACATCACCGCGGGCCGGGCGAACGTGGACGGCGCGCCGCCGGAGCTCCAGCCGGTGCTGCGCGCCGCGCTCCAGCGCGACCCGTCCAAGCGGCCCCCGGCCGCGGAACTGGCCGCCGAGACGGCGCGCCTGCTGGCCAGGACGGGCGGGGGCCGCCCCCGCGTCCCTGACGAGATCACCACCGTCCCGAGCTTCGACGACCCGGGCGCGGGCGGTCACGCGGGTC
>NZ_CDRNDK010000660.1:0-2738 GCF_977012225.1 Planomonospora algeriensis
CCGGGTCGCCGGCCGGGTCGCCGGCCGGCTCGGCGGCGGGTTCGGCGGCGGGCAGGTCGCGCATCCCGCGCAGCGGGGAGAGCAGCAGCGGCACGGCGGAGAGCAGCCCGAGCAGCACGCTGACCCAGAGCGTGGCCCGGACGCCGACGATCTCGCCCAGTACGCCTCCGGCGAGGCCGCCCAGGGGGAGCACCCCCCACACGGTGAACCGGATGGTCGCGTTCATCCTGCCGAGCAGGTGCTCGGGGGTGACGGCCTGGCGGAAGCTGACCTGGCCGACGTTGTAGACGATGATGCCGATCGAGTTCATGAACATGCCGACCGCGTAGAGCGCGAGCTTCCAGCCGGGCTCGGCCAGCGGCACCAGCAGCATGAAGGGGTAGAACACCACGGCGGAGAGCCAGATGACCCGGGCCGAGCCGACCCGGCGGCTCAGCGGCCCCACGAGCGCCACCCCGGCCAGGCCTCCGACGGCGGTCACCGAGAACAGCAGGCCGATGCCGGCCTCGGAGAGGCCGATCACCCGGACCAGGAAGATCATCGAGACGGCGTTGAAGATGCCGTGGGTGAAGTTCGCGGTGGCGGTGGCAGCGGTGATCATCCGTAGGATCGGGTGCCCGGCCACGTACCGGAGCCCCTCGCCGATCTCCTTGGCCAGCCCCCGCCGCGCGGAGCGCTCCGGGACCCGCTCGCCGGCGTCGATCCGGCCCAGCAGCAGCGCCGAGCCGAGGAAGCTGACCGCGTCGGCCAGCACCGCTAGCGGCGCGGTGAGCGCCTGGATCAGCCAGCCGCCCGCGCCCGGACCGGCCACGCCCGCCGCCGACCGGACGATCTCCAGCTTGGCGTTGCCGTCCACCAGCCGGTCGCGCTCGACGAGGCTCGGCAGGTAGCTCTGGTAGGCGATGCCGAAGAAGACGGTGGCCAGGCCGGTGCCGAGCGCCACGCCGTACAACTGGGGGAGGGTCAGCGCGTCCAGCCACCAGGCGAGCGGGACCGATCCCAGCAGTACGGCCCGCGCCACGTCGGCGGCGACCAGGATGCGGCGGCGCGGCATCCGGTCCACCCAGACCCCGGCGGGCAGGCCCACCAGCAGGAACGCCGCCGTCTCCGCCGCCACCAGCAGGCCGGTCTCGAACGGGCTCGCGCTGAGCGCGACCACCGCGACGAGCGGGAGCGCGAGCATGCTGATCTGGGTGCCGACCTGGCTGATCACGTCGGCGCCGAACAGGAGCATGAAGTTCCGGTGCCGGAACAGGCTGGGGGAGTTCACCCCGGTATCGTGGTCGACTCCGGGTAGGGAATCAACCCGGCTCCGTCGATCACCTCCAGCGTGGAGACCCCGGCTTCCAGAGGCTTTCTGATGCCGTACGCCGCGGAGGTCCCGCGCGTGGAGGCCGTGTACCTGTCAGTCGACCAGCCAGATCTGCCACGGCAGGACACGGCTCACCGTGGTTCCTCGCCGCGCAACCAGTCCCCGGCCACGTTGTCGGCGAGACGGGACTCCTCCAGGTAGGAGGCCCACTCGGCGGAGTCGGCCCGGAGTCGGTCGTAGGCGGCGAGCGCGGCCTGCTCCTCGTGCTCGTCGATCAGGTACTGCAAGGTGTCCGCGAGGGTGGCTCCGCCGTACTCGGCCGCCACCTCCGCGAGCCGATCACGCAGATCGGTGGAGATCTTGATCGTTGTCATGCGCAGGCTCTGATCCTCCGGCGTTGCTTCCAATTGCTCGATCCGTTCGATGAAGAGTCCCTCCGTGAGCGGTCTCGCCTCCCGCGCCGGACGGTTCGGATCAGACGTATCTGGGGAACTCGGAGGTGTTCAGCGGGGCCCGTCCATGCAGACGAGTCCGGTGATCGGATCACCGAATTTAAAAGTCAGGACCTGGTGCCAGACGCTGTTCCGCTTGTCGGGATCGGTGTGCAGGAGGCAGATCCCCTCGCGGGGGTCGACGAGCAGGTACTGGGGCGCTCCCGAGGCGGCGTAGCGGCGGGCCTTGCCGCCGTAGTCCTCCTTGAAGTTGCCGTTGGACACGACCTCGACGAGGAGCTCTGTCTCGTGTGCCCACGGCTTCTCTCCGGGACCCAGCTTCTCCGGCACGATGACGAGATCCGGAATGGGTTCCCTCTGCTCCGAGGTGAGCAGCAGATCGACGTTGCTGAGTTTGCAGTTCAGCGGCAGGGGGATCTGCTCCCGGATCAGGTCGACGATGTTGTTGTGCTCCCACCGGGTTCCGGCGAGCATGACGATCTGGTTGCCGAAGCTCTCGACGCGCATCTCGGGGAGGATCCCGCGTCGCTGGAGATCGAGCAGCGCCTCGGCGGTCTCATGAATCTTGTCGTCACCCATGGCACCTCACTCGCGGAATCTGTGTCTCCTCAGTCTCTCATCGTTCCGGCGCCGGGGAGGGAACCGCGCGAGGTGTGCGGGCGAGGTGACCGGATCGCGCTCTCAGGACGCTTCGGCGGTCAGGCGGCGGCGGAAGACCCAGTACGTCCAGCCCTGGTAGCCCAGCACGAACGGGAGCGCGATCAGGCCGATCCAGGTGAGCATGCCGAGCGTGTACGGTCCCGAGGCGGCCTCGGCGACGGTGAGGCCGGGCAGCGGGGCGGGCCACAGGGCGGTGAACAGGGCGGCGCCGGTCAGCGCGATGGAGGAGGCGGTGGCGGTGAACGCCCAGCCGTCCCGGCCGCGCCAGGTCAGCGCCGCCGGCGGCGGCCAGGGCCGCCATCGCGGCCAGCGCG
>NZ_CDRNDK010000661.1:0-2735 GCF_977012225.1 Planomonospora algeriensis
AGCGGGGTGGGGCGGCGGCGGCGCGAGCGTCCGGAACGCCGCCCCCCAGGCGGTGGGCGGCCGCGCGCAGCAGTGCCCACAGGGCGGTCTCGCCGCGGGCCAGCCACCAGCCGGTGATCAGTGTGGCGGTCAGGTGGGCCAGGAGCATGCCCAGGCCCTCGCCCAGCCCCCGGTCGTGGAGATGCCCGGCGAGGGAGGCCGCGGCCGGACCGCCGTCCAGGGCGAACAGCTCGTGCAGGCCCAGTTGCGCTCCGGTGAGCACCGCGGTGACCGTGCCGGCGGACCGCTCGCGCCCGGCGAGCGACACGGACAGGCACGCCACCGCCGACGCCCCCGCGGCCAGCGTCCACGCCTCCGGCCCGGAACCGCCCGCGGCGACGTGGCCGAGAGCGGCGAGCGTCACGCAGACGGCCGAGAAGACGGCCGCGCGGATGAGCCGGAGCGGGAGGAGGGCGAGCATGACGTGAGCCATGCTCTCACGGCGACGGCCGGGCATCGAGTCGGGCATCGAGTCCGGCGCCGACCGGTTCCGGCCGCGTCGCCCGGTGCTGATGGCGTCGCCCGTTCTGACGGTGCCGCCCGGTTCCGGCGGGCGGCCGGTCGGCTCCCGGGTGCCGTCCGCGCCCGCGACGGCGGCCCCGCGATCAACGCCCCGGCGCGGAGCCCGGTGAACCGGAAGCGCGTGCTGTCTGCCGCTTTGTGGCTTTTGTGGCTATGGTTGCCGCGACCGGAACATGTCGAGGCCGAGGTGGTGGGGGATGCGGCACGTCTTCGGACTGCTCATCGGACTGGTGGTGACGGCGGTCCTCCTGCTCGGGGCGGGATGGGCGGCGGCGGAGATGGGCCTCGCCCTCCAGCCCGCTCAGGGCGTCGCCCCGCCCGCCGCCGGCACCGGGCAGAACTGGGCCGCGCCGGCCGTGATGGCCGGGACCGGCCTCCTGCTCGGCCTGCTGATCGTCGGCCGGGTCTCCCCGGTGGCCTCCTTCATCCCGTCGATGGTCCTGCTCGCCTGGACCGTGGTCTACGTCCTGGACACCGGCCGCGGCCTGGGATTCCTGCCCGTCAACCCGACCTTCCACGAGGTGCTGCTGCAGGCGGGCCGCGGCATGCGCATCCTGCTCACCACCGGTGTCTACGCCCTCCTCGGCGTCGCCCTGTTCGTCCCCGTCCTGCTGCCGTCCCGCTGGGCCGGACAGGGCGGGGACGAGGACGACGAGTACGAGGAGCCGGACGACCGGCCCTACTACTGATGGACGGGGCCGCCGTCGCACCGGCGTGACGGAGGCCCGGATGGTCCGGCCTCAAGGCTGGGCGAGAAACCATCATATTTCTAACATTACGCCATAAATCGGGCATCCTATTGTCGCTTCATCGATGGGGACCTATCGTAGGAAAGCGCTTACCCGGACTGATCACCCGAAATGGCGCGTTATTTCTCACTCCCCCCAATGAAGGTGAGATCCAGCATGAAACGTACAGCCACCCTGCGCAGCCTGCTGGCTGCGGGGGCCGCCGCGGCCACCGGCGCCGCCCTCTTGGCGGCGCTGCCGCTGTCGCCCGCTTCGGCCGCGGCCGGTGGTCCCGACGGCTTCGCCGCCGGGACCACCGGCGGCAGCGGCGGATCGACCGTGAGGGTCAGCTCCGGCACCGGCATCCACCAGGCTCTCTGCGGCCGGTCCAGCACCAGCACGCCGATCACCATCGAGGTCGAGGGCACGATCAACCACGGCAACACCTCGAAGGTCTCGGGCAGCTGCAGCACCGCCGACGACGTGATCGAGCTCAAGGGCATCAGCAACGTCACGATCATCGGTGTGGGCGGCGGCGCGACGTTCGACCAGCTGGGCATCCACATCCGGGACTCCAGCAACATCATCATCCGGAACGTGACGATCAAGAACGTCAAGAAGTCCGGCTCGCCGACCTCCAACGGCGGCGACGCCATCGGCATGGAGAGCACGGTCCGCAAGGTCTGGGTCGACCACGTGACCCTGGAGGCCTCCGGCGGCGAGTCGGAGGGCTACGACGGCCTGTTCGACATGAAGAACGACGTCGAGAACGTGACGCTGTCCTACAGCATCCTGCGCAACTCGGGCCGCGGCGGCCTGATCGGGTCGAGCGAGAGCGACACCGGCAGCAGCAACATCACGTTCCACCACAACCTGTACTCGAACATCGACTCGCGGACGCCGCTGCTGCGCGGCGGTGTCGCGCACATCTACAACAACTACTACGTGAACCTGCACGAGTCGGGCATCAACTCGCGGGCCGGTGCCAAGGCGAGGGTGGAGAACAACTACTTCAAGGACTCCAAGGACGTCCTCGGCACGTTCTACACCGACGAGAAGGGCACCTACCAGGCCAGCGGCAACATCCTGAACAACGTGACCTGGTCGAGCCCCGGCTCGAAGAACTACCCGGCCGGCCCGGCATGGCGTCCACCGGCTCGGTCGGCATCGGCTACGGCTACGACCTCGACGGAGCCTCCTGCGTTCCGGGCGTCGTGCAGGCCACGGCCGGTGCCGGCAACGGCCTCAAGGTGTCGGACGGCAGCTGCAACCCCACGACGGAGCCGACCTCCACTCCCACCTCCACTCCCACGTCCAGCCCCACGTCCAGCCCCACGTCCAGCCCCACCACCGGCCCGACCTCGCAGCCGACCACGCAGCCGAGCGGCCCGAACCTGAGCCTGAGCGGCGGCGCCGACGGCTCCAGCAAGGCCAGCGGCACCAGCT
>NZ_CDRNDK010000662.1:0-2716 GCF_977012225.1 Planomonospora algeriensis
CCCGCCCCCGCCCCCACCACCGCCGACGTCCACGCCGCCGTCGACGCCTTGGTGGCGGACGCGCTCAAGGCCCTGGCCGCGTACGACTCCTTCACCCAGGAGCAGGTCGACCACATCGTCAAGAAGGCGTCCGTCGCCGCGCTGGGCCGGCACGCCGAGCTCGCGGGCCTGGCCGTGCAGGAGACCGGCCGCGGCGTCTTCGAGGACAAGGCGGTGAAGAACATCTTCGCCTGCGAGCACGTCACGCACAGCATGGCCGGCCTGAAGACCGTGGGTGTCGTCTCCCGCGACGAGATCAGCGGGATCGTCGAGATCGCCGACCCGGTCGGCGTCGTGTGCGGCGTCACCCCCGTCACCAACCCCACCTCGACGACCGTGTTCAAGGCGCTGCTGGCGCTCAAGACCCGCAACCCGATCGTGTTCGCCTTCCATCCCTCGGCGCAGCGCTGCAGCGCCGAGGCCGCGCGGATCGTCCGTGACGCCGCCGTCGAGGCCGGCGCCCCCGAGCACTGCGTCCAGTGGATCACCGAGCCGTCGCTGGAGGCCACCTCCGCGCTCATGCGCCACGAGGGGGTCTCGACCATCCTCGCCACCGGCGGGAACGGCATGGTCAGGGCCGCCTACTCGGCCGGCAAGCCCGCCCTGGGGGTCGGCGCCGGAAACGTCCCGGCCTACATCGAGCGCAGCGCCAAGCTGCGCCGCGCCGTACACGACGTGGTGCTGTCCAAGACGTTCGACCACGGCATGATCTGCGCCTCCGAGCAGGCGGTCATCCTCGACCACGAGATCTACGACGCCGCGCTCGCCGAGTTCCGCCGGCTGCACGCGCACGTCGCCACCCCGGCGGAGAAGGCGAAGCTGGAGGAGTTCGTCTTCGGCACGGCCGCCGGCGGCGAGAACTGCTCGGGCGCGAGGCTCAACCCCGACGTGGTCGGCCGCTCCCCGCAGTGGATCGCCGCGCAGGCCGGCTTCACCGTTCCCGACGACGCCTCCGTGATCCTCGTCCCGGTGGACGAGGTCGGCCCGGCCGAACCGCTGACCCGGGAGAAGCTCTGCCCCGTGCTGGCCGTACTGCGCGCCTCCTCGCGCGAGGAGGGCCTGACGCACGCCGAGCGGATGGTCGAGTTCCACGGGCTCGGGCACAGCGCGGTCATCCACACCGAGGACGCCGCCCTCGCCGAGGAGTACGGCAGGCGCGTCAAGGCGGTCCGGGTGATCTGGAACGCCCCCGCCTCCCAGGGCGGCATCGGCGACATGTACAACGCGTTCCTGCCCTCGCTGACCCTGGGCTGCGGCAGCTACGGCCACAACTCGGTGTCGAACAACGTCACCGCCGTCAACCTGATCAACATTAAGCGCATCGGCCGGCGCAACAACAACCTGCAGTGGTTCAAGGTCCCCGCGAAGATCTACTTCGAGCCGAACGCGATCCGCTACCTCGCCGACATGCCGGACGTGCACCGGGTGACGGTCGTCACCGACGGCGTGATGACCCGGCTGGGCTACGTGGACCGCATCCTCGACGTGCTGCAGCGCCGCGGCGAGCGGGTCGCCCTGCAGATCGTCGACGACGTGGAGCCGGAACCCAGCGTCGCGACGGTGGACCGGGGCGCCGAGCTGATGCGGTCCTTCCAGCCGGACACGATCATCGCGCTGGGCGGCGGCTCGGTGATGGACGCGGCCAAGGTGATGTGGCTGCGCTACGAGCACCCGGAGGTGGTGTTCGCCGACATGAAGGAGAAGTTCTTCGACATCCGCAAGCGCGCCTTCCGCTTCCCGACGCTCGGCGAGCGCGCCCGCCTGGTGTGCGTGCCCACCACCTCGGGCACCGGCGCGGAGGTGACGCCGTTCGCGGTCATCACCGACGGCGTCACCGGCAAGAAGTACCCGCTGGCCGACTACGCGCTCACCCCCAGCGTGGCCATCGTCGACCCGGTGCTCGCGGCCGACCTGCCGCGCGTGGTCACCGCCGACAGCGGGTTCGACGCGCTCACCCACGCCATCGAGTCCTACGTGTCGGTCTACGCCAGCGACTTCACCGACGGCCTGGCCCTGCAGGCGGTCAAGCTCGTCTTCCGCTACCTGGAGCGGGCGGTGAAGCACGGCGCCGCCGACCCGGAGGCCAGGGAGAAGATGCACAACGCCGGCACGATCGCGGGCATGTCCTTCGGCAACGCCTTCCTGGGCATCGTGCACGCCATGTCGCACACCCTGGGGGCCACCTTCCACGTGGCGCACGGGCGCACCAACGCGCTGCTGCTGCCGCACGTGATCCGCTACAACGGCACCGTCCCGTCGAAGCTGTCGGGCTGGCCGAAGTACGAGGACTACCGGGCTCCGGAGCGCTTCTGCGAGATCGCCCAGGCGCTGGGCCTGCCCGCCGCGACCCCGGCGGAGGGGGTGGAGTCCCTCGCGACGGCGGTGGAGCGGTTGCGCGACGCGGTCGGCATCGAGCCGTCGTTCCAGCGGATCGGCGTCGACGAGGAGGCGTTCCTGGCCTCGCTGCCGGAGCAGGCGGTCAACGCCTACGAGGACCAGTGCGCCCCCGCCAACCCGCGCATGCCGATGCTGGCGGACATGCAGGAGTTGATGCGGACCGCCTACTACGGGAAGTGACGGGCGGGTCCCGCTCCCCGTCCCCGCAGGCCCCGCCCCCGCCTCCGTAACCCCGCCCCCGCGGGTCCCGTCCGGCCTCCGCCCTCGCACCGGACGGGGA
>NZ_CDRNDK010000663.1:0-2716 GCF_977012225.1 Planomonospora algeriensis
GCGTTGGCTCAGCAGTGTGTGGAGCAGGGGGTGTTCGTCGCGACGGGGAGCAGGGAGCGGGGTGAGGCGCGGGTCTTCGTTGAGGCGCTGGCCCGTCTGCACGCGGTGGGGGTGGGGGTCGATTGGGAGGCGTTCTTCGCTGCGGTGCCTGCCCGGCATGTCGAGCTGCCGACGTATGCGTTCCAGCGCAAGAGGTACTGGCTCGACGCCGGCGGCGAGACCGCCTCCGGAGGCGGTCTGGTGGCGATGGAACACCCGGTGCTGACCGCCGTCGTACCGGCCCCGGCCTCCGGCACGCTCACGCTCATCGGCCGCCTGTCATTGACCGGGCAACCGTGGCTGGCCGACCACATGGTGAACGGGCAGGTGGTGGTGCCCGGTGCGGCACAGGTCGAGCTCGCGATACGCGCCGGGGACGAGACCGGATGCCCGGTGCTAGACGAGCTCACCCTGCAAGCCCCCATGGTGCTGCCCGCAGGGTGCAGCCTCCAACTCCAGGTGGTGGTCGCGGGCGCCGACGATTCGGGTCGTCGCCAGGTGACGATCCACTCGAGGACCGGGGACGCCGCGGACTGGCGGCAGAACGCCCAGGGCGTCCTCGCCCCGGCCGACGCCATCGCGCCTGCCTTCGACCTCGCGCAGTGGCCGCCGCCCGGCGCGCAGGCCCTCGACATCGACAGCGTCTATGCCGATCTCGCCGCGATCGGCATGGAGTACGACGAGACCTTCCAGCGCCTTCAGGCCGCCTGGCGGCAGGACGGCGCCGTTTACGCGGAGATCGCCCTGCCCGAGCAGTCCGGTGTCGACGCCCGGCGCTTCGGGCTGCACCCGGCTCTGCTCGACGCCTCCCTGCACGTCATCCCCATGGCCGGGTTCCTGCCCGAGGCGGAGCCGGGCCGGCCGTTCATCCCCTTCACCTGGAATGACGTGACGCTGTACGCCGAGGGATCGACCGCCCTGCGGGTCCGCATCACTCCGGCGGAAGGCACCGGCGTGTTCGGCCTGGAGATGGCGGACACCACGGGTGCGGCCGTCATGGAGGTCGGCTCGCTCATCCTGCGTCCCCGGTCCGCCGAACGGTCGGCAGCACGTCACGACTCCCTGTTCCAGCTGGACTGGGTGCGGGCCGGCCGTACCGGACAGGCGGACCTCCCGTACACCCTCCTCGAAGTGCCTTCGGGTGAGGCGCCCGTTCCTGAGGCGATCAGGCGCGCCACGAACGCGGTCCTCTCCGCGCTGCAGGCGGAACCGGACGCGTCGCCGCTGGTCATCGTCACGCGTGGTGCGGTGGCGGCCGGTGCGGGCGAGGCGCCGGACCTGGCGCAGGCCGCGGTGTGGGGATTGGTGCGGGCGGCGCAGGCCGAACAGCCGGGCCGGTTCGTCCTGCTGGACCTGGACACGGGATCTCTCGATGAGGGCATGGTCGGTCAGGCGTTGGCCACGGGAGAGCCGCAGGTGGCCGTGCGGGACCGGCGGTTCCTGGTACCGAGGGTGAGTCGGGCGGCCGAGCGTGCGGATGCGGAGCCGGGACCCTCGGACGACGCCGAGTTCCCCGACGACGCGGGGCCGGTGTTCGGGCCGGAGGGAACGGTGCTGGTCACCGGCGGGACCGGTGGCCTGGGGGCGGTCGTGGCCAGGCATCTCGTCTCAGTCCACGGGGTACGGCAGCTGCTGCTCGCCAGCCGCCGCGGTGCAGGGGCGCCCGGAGCCGCCGAGCTGATCGCGGAATTGACCGAGATGGGTGCTTCCGTGTCGGTCGCGGCCTGCGATGTCGGCGATCGCGAGGAACTGGCGCGACTGGTCGCGTCGGTCCCGCTGGCCGGCGTCGTGCACACGGCAGGTGTGCTGGACGACGGGACCGTCGGGTCTCTCACCCCGGAGCGCTTCGACGCCGTCCTGCGGCCGAAGGCCGACGCGGCCTGGTATCTCCACGAGCTGACCCGGGAGCTGGACCTGTCCGCGTTCGTGCTGTTCTCCTCGCTCTCCGGCGTACTGGGCAGCGCGGGCCAGGGCAACTACGCCGCGGCCAACACCTTCCTGGACGCTCTCGCCGAGCAGCGCCGGGCGCAGGGACTGCCGGCCACCTCGCTGGCCTGGGGCCTGTGGTCCTCGGGTGGTATGGCGGGCGATCTGACGGAATCCGACCTGCGGCGCCTCGATCGAGGAGGCATCACGCCGCTGCCCGTCGACAAGGGTCTGGCCTTGTTCGACGTCGCGGTCGACCACGAGCGCGCCGTACTGATCCCAGCCTCGCTGAACCTTCCGGCGCTGCAGGCCCAGGCCCACGCGGGCACCCTGCCCGCCGCCCTTCACGGCCTGGTCCGCGTGCCCACTCGCCGTACCGGCACGGCCGCGACAAATCCGGACGATCTCCTCCGACTGGTGCGTATCCAGGCGGCGGTGGTCCTGGGCTTCCCCGACACGGAGCCGGTCGAGTCGGCCAAGCGCTTCCAAGAGCTCGGTTTCGACTCTCTCACCGCGGTCGAGTTCCGCAACCGGCTCAGCACGGTCACCGGGCTGCGGCTCCCCGCCACCCTCATCTTCGACCATCCGACGGCTGAGGCGGTGGCGGAGTTCCTCGCCGGTGAGCTGGCCGGAGGTCAGGTCGCGCAGACGGTCATGGCCGATGCTTCGCGGATCGATGAGCCGATCGCGATCGTCGGGATGGCGTGCCGTTTCCCGGGTGGGGTGTCCTCGCCGGAGGAGTTGTGGGAGC
>NZ_CDRNDK010000664.1:0-2712 GCF_977012225.1 Planomonospora algeriensis
CCGGGCCGCCGTCCGCGCCACGGTCGGGGCGGGGCGTCCCCAGGGGAGGCGCCGAGGCCGCCCAACTGGTCGGCGGGCAGCGGCCAGTCCGGAAGGGGACGGACCGTCTCCTCGCGCGGAGCGCCGGCCGAGGGGCCCTCCGGAGTTCCGGCGGAATCCGGGCAGGGGGCCCCGGCGGGAGCCTTCGCCGGAACCCCCGGCGGCATTCTGAGCGGGGCCGAGGCGACCAGCTTGTCGGTGTAGGCCAGGGCCGCCCGGGCCTCCCGGCTGAGGGGGCGGAACAGATTCTCCTCCGGGGCGGAGCCGCCCGCCGGCGGAGGCGAGTCGAGCACGTCACCGGGGATCGGAGCGGGCAGCGGCGGCATCGCCTGCCGCGGTCTCGGGCGTCGCGGCCGGGGACGGGGCGTCCGGAGGGCCGTATCGGAGGTGAAGGCCGTGCCGGGAGCGCCGTCGTGGGCCGGGCCGGGGGTGGTGACCGCGCCGGGAGCGGGGCCGGAGGTGAGGGCCGTGCCGGGGGCGCGATCGTGGGCCGGGTCGGGGGTGAGGGCCGTGCCGGGGGCACCGTCGTGGGTCGTGTCGAGGGCCGTGTCGAGGGCGGTCAGGATCGAGCCGCGCAGTTTGGGCATCGGCTCGGTGGTCGCCTCGTGGGCGGAGACGGCGCCCGGGTCCGGCGGGAGGAACAGGCGGGTGCTGGTCAGCGCGTGCGGCTCGGCGAGCGGCAGCGGCCAGGCGGGGGTGGTCGGCCAGAGCCTCTTGACCGGCAGGGAGGAGGGCCGGGCGGCGGGAGCCGTACCCGGAGCGGAGCCGGCGGCCACGTCCGGCACGGCGGCCAGCACGGCGGCGCGCAGCCCCGAGGGAGGGGAGGCCCACGGGCGCGGGCGAGCACGTCGCGGATCTGGGCGGTCCCCAGGAGGGCGAAGACGCGGGCCAGAGCGGCCGGCGGCCGCGCCGAGGGCAGGGCCAGGTCCAGGGACTGGGCGAAGCGGCGGCAGGCGCTCACGGTCAGCTCGTCGGCGGTGTCCGCCGCCACGTCGAGCACCCAGGAGAGCTCGGGGGTGTCCATCCCGCACACGCCGGACAGGTACAGCACCTCGCGCTGGTGCGGCCGCAGGTCGCGCAGGACCCGCCAGACGAAGACGGCCACCGGGTCGGCTCCGGCGGCGGGAGGGGCGTGCACGACGTCGCGCCGCTGGATCTCGCCGCGGGCCATGGCGTACAGCCCGGCGCGCGGGGGCCGCCGTTCGGCGGGCACGCCGGACAGGACGGACAGGACGGCGGCGGAGGCGGCGCCGGGATCGCCGAGCTGGTCGTGGCAGTAGGCGAACAGACCGGGGGCGTGGAGGTCGTAGAACTCGCCGATCGAGTCGCTGAGCGATCGCCGGCCGAGGAGCGGTTGGGTCACGGCGGGACCGGTTCCTGAAGGGTGCGGGCGGGGGTGTGGTGGGGGGTGTGACGGGGGTGGGGCCTGTGGCGTGTGTGACGTGGGTGGTAGGGGTGCCCACGATATGGGCAATGATGCCAAGTCATCGAGGTTCTTCGCACTATTGGATACCTATTTGATGTCGAAGACCTGCGGGTCCGGTGAAAGAGCGGGAGGTAGCGGGACAGACCGGAATCGGGCACCATAGGCTGTTCCGCGAGGGATCATGGGGGCGGTTGCGGCAGGGGGGCCGTGCCCCTGCCGGAGACCAGGGGTTGGACATGATCACATTTGACGGTGTCACCAAGCGGTACGCCGGCGGGACCGTCGCGGTGGACGACCTCGGCCTGGAGGTCCCCACGGGGGAGATCACCGTGTTCGTGGGCCCGTCCGGCTGCGGGAAGACCACCTCGCTCCGCATGATCAACAGGATGGTCGACCCGACCGGCGGGCGGGTCCTGCTCGACGGCGTGGACGTGACGACCATCGACCCGCCGGCCCTGCGGCGCGGCATCGGCTACGTCATCCAGCAGGCCGGTCTCTTCCCGCACCGGAAGGTGGTCGACAACGTGGCCACGGTGCCCCGCCTGCTCGGCTGGGACCGGCGCCGGGCCAGGGCGCGGGCCATGGAGCTGCTGGAGCGGGTCGGGCTGGAGGCCGCGCTGGCCGACCGCTACCCCTTCCAGCTCTCCGGCGGTCAGCAGCAGCGCGTCGGGGTGGCCCGGGCGCTGGCGGCGGACCCGCCGGTGCTGCTGATGGACGAGCCGTTCAGCGCCGTGGACCCGGTCGTGCGCACGAGCCTGCAGGAGGAGCTGCTGCGCCTGCAGGCCGAGCTGCGCAAGACGATCGTGTTCGTCACCCACGACATCGACGAGGCGATCAAGCTCGGCGACCGGGTGGCCGTGCTCCGCGTCGGCGGGCGGCTGGCCCAGCTCGACGCCCCGGCGCGGCTGCTGGCCGAGCCCGCCGACGACTTCGTCCGCGAGTTCCTCGGCCGCGACCGGGGCATCCGACGGCTCTCGTTCGTCCCGAGCGGGGACCTGCCGCTCCGCACCGACCTGACCGTCCCGGTCTCGGCCGCCGCCGCGGTGCGCGGTACGGCCGAGCCCTGGCTGGCCCTGGTGGACGACGACGGCAGGCCGCTGGGGTGGATCGCTCCGCGGCGCCTGCCGGACTCCGGCGTCCCGGCCGACGTGCGGCCGGAGCCGTACGGGGCGTTCGTGCGGGGCCGCGACCCGCTGCGCTCCGTGCTGGACGCGGCGCTGCTGTCCCCCCTCGGGCCACGCATCGCG
>NZ_CDRNDK010000665.1:0-2710 GCF_977012225.1 Planomonospora algeriensis
GCCCTCCGCCGCCGAAGCGGTGTCCTTCCCCCTCCGCCCGGCCCTCTTCGCCCTCCGCCCGGCCTTCCCGGCTCGCGGTACGGCGGGCGCCGCGGTGCCCGGTACGGCGGGCTCCACCGTGATGGCGTCGGGCGTGAGCCGTACCACGGCGGCCTGTCCGGGCAGCAGCGGGTCGCGCAGGGCCACCGTGCAGGCCGGATCGGAGCCGACGGTGTGCACGCCGAAGCCGAGGCGGTGCACGGACCCCGCACAGGGCCCGCCGGACACCCGGATCTCCACGATGCCGGCGGGCTCCTCGGCGAACGTGGAGACGGCCAGGCGCCGGTCCAGGGTGACCAGGTCGCCGTCGCGCAGGAGCCCGAGCACGGGGGGCGTCCGCGGGCAGGACCCGGCCGTCCAGCCACAGGTCGGGGGGTGCGGCTCCGGCGCCGGCGCGGCCCAGGCCGTAGGGGGCCCGGCTGCGGGTCAGCCGCACCACGTTGCCGGAGCGCTCGCCCGGAGGCTGCCCGGCGAGCGCTTCGGCGAGCCGGGCGACCGTGGTCGCCTCGTCGCCCTCGACCAGGACGTCCCGGTCGGCGTGCTCGCTGAGCACGGTGAGCATGATCCGCATCGCCGCTCTCCTCGGTCCGGTCCTCCGCCCAACCTAATGACTGGGAACGGCAGGGGAAGAGGTGTTCGCGGTAGAAGTGCAGGCTCGGGGACAGCATGTGGAAAACGCGGCAACCTGTGGATAACCACCGGTCGATGCCGACTTGTTATGCCGGTTCATGTGGGGAGTCGCCGCGATGGGAGCTTCCTGCCATCTGGGGACGGCTCGGACCGGCCTGTGGAAAACCCGGTGGAAAACTCCCGGGCCGCGGCCGGACGCCAGGCCCGGACGATGGGGCGGAGCCGTCCCGAGCCCGGCGGGAGCCGCCTGAACCACGTTCCCATGCCCCCAGGGTGCCACTTTTTGAACTGGTTCAGGATGGATCGCGATGAAAAGCGGCGCATGGCCGGAGGATCGGTGCCGAAGCCGCCCGGCCTGTGAACCGAATGACGGGTGGAACCATTGTGATGGCTGTTATTGGGATTTGTTGTCGTCCCTATCATCCGGATAAGTCAGATGTCACCTGTCAGAAGCGTCAGGTTTCAGTGGATCTCCATTGACAAACCCGTTCCTACCAAACGAGCATTGGTCCTCGCTTTTGCCCTACAGGACATCGGCATGGTGCGCATAATGGCGTAAATTCGATCAGTAGCCCACAAAGAGATCACTCTGGGAGCCCCCGCCCGTGAGGACCAGCCAGCAGCCATCGAGCCGCGCCCCGGTGAACGCCGACCGGCCTGTTCCGGCGGGCACCCTGTCAGGGCCGGCGTCACGCAAACTGCCCGTCTCCCCGAGGGAGCGCAAACCCGCGCTGGCGGCGCTGGCCGTGCTGCTCATCCTGGGCGGCGCGCTCGCCACCACCCTGCTCGTGCTGCGCAGCGGCGACCGGGTCTCCGCGATCCAGATCGTCCAGCAGGTCGGCACCGGGCAGCCCTTCACCGCCGCCGCGATGCGGGAGGTGCAGATCGCCGACACCGGCATCGGATACGTGCCCTACGCCGAGCGCGCCCGCGTCGCCGAGAACTTCGCCCGGGTCACCCTGCTCCCCGGCACCCTGCTGACCAGGGAGATGGTCCTGTCCTCCAGCGAGGAGCTGGGGCCGGGCAAGGCCCAGGTGGGCCTGGCGCTCAAGCCCGGCCAGCTGCCCGCCACGCTGCGCCCCGGCGACCGGGTCCAGGTCGTCCACGTGCCGGGCCGGGGCGGGGACTCCGAGGCCGCGGCCGGGCGGGTCCTCGCGCAGAGCGCGCTCGTCCACGGAGTCGGCTCGTCGGGCCGGAACGGTTCCGGCGGGCAGGTCACGATCATCGTGGACGCCACCATCTCGCCCACGGTCGTGACCTACTCCGCCCGGGGCGAGATCGCCCTGGCCGAACTGCCGGGAGCGCGCTGACGTGGCGCTCATCGTGCTGGCCGCGGACAAGGGCGCGCCCGGCGTGACCACGGCGGCCACGGCGCTCGGCGCGGTCTGGCCGCGCCCGGTGCTGCTGGCCGAGTGCGACCCCGCGGGAGGGGACGTCGCCTACCGGCTGCCGGCCGCCGACGGAGGCGTGCTCAACCCCGGCCGAGGGCTGCTCACCCTCGGCGCCACGGCCCGCCGCGGTCTGACCACCGCCCTGATCCACGAGCACACCCAGAAGATCGTCGGTGGGCTGGACGTGCTGGCCGGGCTCACCCACGGGGAGCAGGCGGCCGGGCTGACCTGGCTCTGGGGGCCGCTCGGCCGGGCGCTGGCCGCACTGCCCGGCGCGGACGTGCTGGCCGACTGCGGCCGCCTGGGCGGGCACCCGGAGCTGGGGGAGCTGATCGCCGAGGCGGGGCTGGTGGTGCTGTTCACCCGGGGGAGCCTGGACCACGTCGCGCACCTGCGCGAACGCCTGCACGTGATGCCCCGGGGGGCGCGGGTCGGGGTCGTGGTGATCGCCGACCCCCGGCAGTACCGCGGCACGATCGAGGACGTCCGCCGGATCGTGGCCGCCACCAGCAAGGACGTCGTCTTCGTGGCGGGGCTGGCGCACGACCCCAAGGGCGCGGAGCTGCTGCGGGGCCAGTGGGGCGGCCGCCTGGACCGCTCGCTGCTCATCCGCACCGCCCGCGAGCTCGCCGGCCGCCTGGCCGCCGGAG
>NZ_CDRNDK010000666.1:0-2705 GCF_977012225.1 Planomonospora algeriensis
ACCCGCGCGCGGTCTCCGGTCCGAGCCTCGGCGCCGGTCCGCGGGCTCACGTCCCGCTCCCGTCCCCCGGGGCCCCCATGCGGTGCACGGCTCGCGCGAACGCCTCCCCCCGGGCCGGGTATCCGGTGAACATGTCCAGCGACGCCCCCGCCGGAGCCAGCAGCACGGTGTCTCCGGGGGCGGCGAGCCTGGCGGATTCGTCGACGACACGGTCCATGACCCCAGTGTCCTGCCCCGCGACCTCGACTACCGGGACATTCGCGGCGTGTCGCGCCAGAGCCTGCCGGATCCGCTCGCGGTCGGCGCCCAGGAGCACCGCGCCGCGCAGCCTGGGGGCCGCCTGCCGTACCAGGTCGTCGACGTCGGCGCCCTTCAGCTGTCCGCCGGCCACCCAGACGATCGAGGGGTAGGCGGCGAGCGAGGCGGCGGCGGCGTGCGGGTTGGTGGCCTTGGAGTCGTCGACGTAGTCGACTCCGCCCACCCGGGCGACGTGCGCGATCCGGTGCGGGTCGGGGACGAAGTCCCGCAATCCCTGCCGTACGGCCTCCTCCGGCACCCCGTAGGCCCGGGCGAGCGCGGCGGCGGCGAGCGCGTTGGCCACGTTGTGCGGCGCGAAGGGCCGGACGTCGCCGAGTGAGGCCAGCTCGGCGGCCTCCCGGACGGGGTCGGCGGTGAACGCCCGGTCCACCAGCAGGTCCTCGACCACGCCGACCTGCCCCGGCCGGGCACCTGCAGCGTGAAGCCGACCGCGCCTTCGTACGGCGCGGCCAGCCGGGCGGACCACTCGTCGTCGGCGTTGTAGACGACCGTCCCGGCCCTGGCGAAGATCTCCCCCTTGGCGCGGGCGTACTCCTCCATGGAGCCGTGCCAGTCGAGGTGGTCCGGCGCGACGTTGAGCACGGCCGCCGCGAGCGGGGCGATGCCCGGCGCGCGGTGCAGCTGGAAGCTGGACAGCTCCACCGCCAGCACGTCGTACGGCTCCGCGACCGCCTCCGCCACCGGGACGCCCACGTTGCCGACCGCCAGCGCCCGGCGCCCGGCGGCGCGCAGCATCGAGGTGAGCATCCGCACCGCGGTGGTCTTGCCGTTGGTCCCGGTCAGCGCCAGCCACGGCGCCGCGCCCTCGGGACGCAGCCGCCAGGCCAGCTCGACCTCGCCGATCACCTCGATCCCGGCCTCCGCCGCCGCGGCGAGCAGCGGGTGGTGCGGCGGCCAGCCGGTGGCGATGACCTGGGTCGTGCCCTCGGGGATCCCGGCGGGCTCGCCGAAGCGCACCTCCACGCCCGCCTCGGCCAGCTCGGCGGCGACGGCGCGCTGACGCTCGCCGTCCCGGCCCTCCAGGACGACCGCCTTCTCGCCGCGGGCGGCCAGCAGGCGGGCGGCGGCGGCGCCGGAGAGCCCGGCGCCCAGCACGCAGATCATTGGAAACCACCCAGTCCTTCCAGGGTCGGCGGAGTGTCGCGAAGCCCTTCTCAGGACTTGGGCATCCACTCGATGTAGAACAGCCCGAGGCCGGCCGCGGCGCACAGTCCGGCGATGATCCAGAACCGGACCACGATGGTGGTCTCGGCCCAGCCCGCCAGCTCGAAGTGGTGCTGGAGCGGCGCCATCCGGAACACCCGTTTGCCGGTCAGCTTGAACGACCCGACCTGGATGATGACCGAGAGCGTGATGATCACGCACAGTCCCGCCAGGATGATCAGCAGCAGCTGGGTGCGGGTGGTGATGGCCAGGCCGGCAATCACGCCGCCCAGGGCGAGCGAGCCGGTGTCGCCCATGAAGATCTTGGCCGGCGGGGCGTTCCACCACAGGAAGCCGATCAGCGCGCCGAGCACGGCGGCGGCGACCACGGCCAGGTCCAGCGGGTCGCGCACCCAGTAGCAGTTGGGGCCGAGCTGGGTGGTGCAGCTGTTGCGCAGCTGCCAGTTGCCGATCAGGATGTAGGAGGCCAGCACCGCGCCGGTGGCGCCGCTGGCCAGGCCGTCGAGGCCGTCGGTGAGGTTCACCGCGTTGGAGAAGCCCACGATCATGATGAGCACCCAGACGGTGAACCCGACGATGGTGATCGACGGGCCGAAGTCCCGCAGGAACGACAGCCGGGTCTCGGCCGGGGTGATGTCGTAGGCGTTGGGGAAGCGGACCACCAGCACGGCGAAGACCGCGCCGACGATGAGCTGGCCGAGCGCCTTGGCGCCGCTGCGCAGGCCGAGGCTGCGCTGCTTGTAGATCTTGATGAAGTCGTCGAGGAAGCCGACCGCGCCCAGCCCCGTCATCAGGAACAGCACCAGCACCGCGGAGACCGTGGGCGTGGTCCACGACATCAGGTGGGCGCAGGCGTACCCGATCAGCGCGGCGATCACGATCACCGTGCCGCCCATGGTGGGGGTGCCGCGCTTGTCGTGGTGGCCGGAGGGGCCCTCCTCCCGGATGCTCTGGCCGTAACCGCGCCGGGAGAACAACCGGATCGCCAGTGGCGTGCCGAACATCGACAGCAGCAGGGAGACCGCCGCCGCGATGAGGATGTCCCTCACTGGCCGTCACCCCCGGTCAGGGCCTGGGCCACGCGCTCCAGACCGGCGGCGCGCGAGCCCTTGACCAGGACCACGTCTCCGGGGGAGAGCATGCCCTCCAGTACGGTCGCGGCCTCCGCCGTGTCGGCGGCGTGCACCACGCGGGTGGCCGGGCGCGGCTCCGGTCCCGGCGGC
>NZ_CDRNDK010000667.1:0-2700 GCF_977012225.1 Planomonospora algeriensis
CCCGCGGCGCGAGCTCGTAGTCGACGAACGTGCCCGGCAGCACCGGCTCGCCCCGATGGCCCGCCGTCAGCGCGATCTCCGCCTCCCCGTAGGCGTTCCGCGGCTTCGCGGACCCGTCGCGGACGTCCGCGGATCGACCGCCGTCGGGGGTGAGGACAGCCCGCCGGTTCACCCGGTAGACGCCGTCCACCTCGGTCCAGGGCAGCACCCGCAGGAGGTAGCGGGGCGTCGACGCCTGCGTCTGCGGCACGGTCTTGGCCGTCGTCGCCAGCCTGCGGGCGGCGGCCGTGCCCAGGCTCAGCCGGGACGCCTCCGCGGCCGAAGCGTCCCCGCGCCCTCCGCGCCCTCCAGGCTCCCCGCACCCGCCGTGCTCTCCGCGCCCTCCAGGTCCCCCGCGCTCACCGGATGCCCACCGGTCCTGCGGGAAGGCGGACTCCCGCGGCCGTCCCGGCCGGCGAGCCGGGCCGTGGCGGTGCCCAGGCCGGTGGGACCCTGGGTCCAGCGGACCGGGGCGGGACGGGCCGGGGCGCAGCCGGGGTAGCGCCGGGTGCGCTGGTGCCAGCGCACGATGGCGGCCATCCAGTCCTGCAGCTCGGTCACGTATCCGGCGACCGCTTCCCGGACCGCGTCGCCGGCCTCGATCCGCTCCAGCAGCACGGGCAGGTCGACGGCGGTGATGTGCTCGAACTGCTTCATCCGGGAGGTCAGCAGGGCGTCGACGATCGCGACCCCCTGCTGAGGGTCGCAGTCGAAGAAGGTCTGCACGACCAGGACGGCGTTGTGCAGCTCGCCTTCGAACTGGATCTCCTTCTGGTAGGAGAACAGGTCGTTGACCAGGCAGGCGTAGTCCTGGGCGGCGTCGGCCATGCCGAGGAACTCACGGGTCAGGTACAGCCCGGCGGGGATGTTCCGGCCGGGGGCGAGCCGGGCCAGGCTCATCGTCATGTCGGAGCCGAAGGTCCTGCGGCGCATCTCGAGGTAGTCGATCGGATCGGGGACGCGGTTTTCGGCGTGGCCCGCCAGCTCCCAGATCCAGCTGTCGAGCATGTCCTCGACCGCGGCGCGGAAGGCGCGCCGCGACTCCTCCGGCATCGGCCCGGCGGTGCGCGGCCACAGGTCCGCCAGGCCGCGCTCGACCGGGTTGGCCGGTGCGGGCGCCAGGGACAGGTCGACCGGCATGAACCGCCGCAGCCGCCGGTTGGCGAGCTTCGCGCCGGTCAGATCCCGGGCGGCGCCGAAGACCCGGGGGTAGTAGTCGTCGCCGTAGGTGCCCCAGGCCAGCCAGTTGGTCGCCAGGACGAGCTCGTCCGCCGAGGCGTCGGGGTCGATGCCCGAGGCGCACAGGGCGAGGTCGAACCCGACGAGCCCGCTCTCGGTCCACACCGCCGTCTCCGGGATGCCGGGGAGGGCGTCGAAGAACCCCATCTCGGCGCACCAGGCCACGTCGGCGGCCGGGCCGCCTCCAGGTGCGGGTTGTCGCGCACCTGGAAGGGCATGTACGGCTGCGGCAGCCGTACCGAGACCTCGGTGAAGGGGGTGCGGGTGTGGTTGCGCAGCCCGCCGGGGCCGGTCAGGTGGGCACGTGTGACGTTCATGCCGAGGAGCCCGGCCGGCGGCCGGCCTTGGTGTAGCGGCTGGAGGCGGTGTGCCAGGCGTGGCCGCCGGCCTGCCAGTCCTGCAGCCCTCCGGCGTAGCGCAGGACGCGTTCCTGCTCGTCGGGTGAGACGCCCTCGTCGGCGAAGAGCGGCGGCAGCTCGGTCAGCGCGGTGTGCTCGAACTGGTGCAGCCGCGAGGTGAGCAGGTCGTTGGTGATCTGCACGGCCTGCCGGGTGTCGCAGCCGAAGAAGCGCTCGCAGACCAGGACGCAGTTCGACAGCTCGCCTTCCTGCTGGACCTCGCGTTCGTAGGAGAACAGGTCGTTGCGCAGGTGCACGGCGTCGGCGAACGACTCGGTCAGCACCCGGACCGGCCTGCTGGCGGCGAGCCGGGCCGGCAGCTCCGCGCCCGCCGCGTGCTCGACCAGGGCGGCCGACCACGGGGCGCCGCCGACCTTGCGCCGCTCCTCGATGTACTCGATCGGGTTGGAGACGGCGTCGCGCTCGATGTGGAACAGCTCCCACATCGACTCCTGGGTCAGATCGCGGGTGACCCGGACGAACCGCCGCCGCCAGGACGGCGACATGGCCGGCACGGTGCGCGGCCACAGGTCCGCCAGGCCGCGCTCGACCGGGTTGGCCGGTTCGGGCGGATCGTCGGCCATGAAGGCGTCGAGCCGGTCGAGGTAGGCCTGCGCGCCCTTGAGGTCCCTGCTCCTTTTGAAGGTCTCCAGGAAGTGGTCGTCGAAGTAGAACACCCAGACGTACCAGTCGGTGATCAGGTCCAGCTCGGCGGCCGGGCAGTCGGGATGGGTGTAGGCGCACATCAGCCCGTAGTCCATGGCCTCCAGCCGCGCCGCGTCCCAGATGTCGGGGTCGTCGAGCATGCCCATGTCCGCCGCCCAGGCGCGGGTGTGCGCGCGGGCGGTCTCCAGGTGCGGGTTGAGCCTGGGGGGATGAGGCAGGTAGAAGTCCGGCAGCTCGTAGGAGGGCATCAGGCGACCTCGACGCTCTCCAGGATGCCGAGGGCGTCGGGCACCAGCACGGCCGCCGAGTAGTAGGCGGTCACCAGGTAGGAGATGATCGCGTGCTCGTCGATGCCCAT
>NZ_CDRNDK010000668.1:0-2661 GCF_977012225.1 Planomonospora algeriensis
CGGCGAAGTCGGCGGTGCGCAGGTGGGCGGTGGCGAGGACGCCGCCGGGGGCGCCCAGGGCGAGCAGCACGGAGAAGAACGCGTCGTCGCCGGCCAGCACCGCGAAGTCCTCCGGCGGGTCGGCCAGCAGGGCGACGGTGTCGGCGTCGACGCCGCCGACCGCCTGCTTGACCCCCCGCACCATGGGCAGCGCGCCGATCTCGCGCAGCGCGGCGGCGCCCGCGGCCTGGCCGGTCCGGTGGGGGACGTTGTAGACGATCAGCGGGACCGGGCTGTGCCGGGACAGCTCGGTGAAGTGGGCCAGCACCCCCGCCTCGCCGGGGCGGACGAAGGACGGCACGGCGACCAGCGCGGCGTCCGCCACCCCGCCGAGGTCGCGCAGGGCCTCGGCGGTGGCGCGGGTGCCGCTCGATCCGGCTCCCACCACCAGCGTCGCCCCCCGCTCCCGGCGGACGCGGGCGCACACTTCGACGACCGCCCGCCGCTCCTTCCCGGTGAGCATGGCGGCCTCGGCGGTGGTGCCGAGCGCGACCAGGCCGCTCGCGCCGGCGTCGAGCACGGCGTGCGCGAGGCCCTCCAGCGCCTCGGCGGCGACTTCGCCGTCGGCGGCGAACGGGGTGATCAGCGGGACGAGGACACCGGAGAACGTCATGGTCCGAGCCTGGCAGCCACCAGGTGTTCAGGTCCAGTTAGCTTTCGTTGAGCGAATCGTTAAGCCCTGCTGATCCGTCGCGCTGCGGGGCCGTCTCACATCAGCGTGCGGGCGGTCCAGAGCTCGGGGAAGATCTCCCGGCGCATGCTCCGCTCCAGCCAGGTCATCCCGCTGGATCCGCCCGAACCGGGCTTGGCGCCCATGGAGCGGCGGACCGCCATCAGGTGGCGGTAGCGCCAGTCGGAGAACTGCTCGGCCAGGTCGGTGAGCGCCTCGGCCAGCGGCGCCAGCGGGCTCGCGTAGACCTCGACCCAGACCGCCTCCACCTGCTGGCTCGGCTGGTACTCGGCGGCGTGGTCGCGCTCGGTCGCCTGGCGCGGGACCGCGAAGCCGTTGCGGGCCAGGAAGGCCAGCACCGAGTCGTAGAGGCTGGGCCGGGCCAGCGCGTCCACGAGCTCGTCGTAGGCCTCGGGGTTGCGGCGGTGCGGGCGGATGAGCGCCTCGGACTTGATGCCGAGCAGGAACTCCACGTGCCGGTAGTACGCCGACTGGAAGCCGGACGCCTCGCCGAGCGCGTCGCGGAACTGGTTGAACTGCGCCGGGGTGAGCCAGCTCAGCGAGGACCAGGCCGCGTTGAGCGCCTCGAAGTGCCGGACGCTCCGCTTGATCGTCATGATCGCCGCCGCGGCGTCGTCGTCGTCGAGCTGCCGCTGGGCCAGCCGCCACTCCGAGCGGAGCAGCCCGAAGTACAGCTCCATCACCTGCGTGGTGACCAGGAAGGCGAGCTCCTCCGGAGCGTCGGTGACGGTGCGCTGGAGCCGGTGCAGCACCGCGGTGCCCACATAGTCGTCGTACGGCGTGGCGGAGTCGAATCCGAGCGTGGGCAGCCCCTCGTTCTCGGCGGCCCGCTCGGCCCGCTCCCGCTCGGTGCGCTGCTTGATGCTGTTCACTTCTCCCCCTTTTACGGTCTTCCTTCCATCCTGTCCCACTCCCACGGATATCGAAATAACGCAATAAAGGTGATTTGATGGTTTACCTTGGGATCAGAAGGGTGAAAGCCGGATTCGGTTTGCGGATGACGGAGCGTGACAATGGACGCCATGGACTGGGCACTCCTGGCTGAGCTGCAGAAAGACGCCCGGCTCTCCTACAGCGAGCTCTCCCGCCGGGTCCACCTGTCCGCCCCGGCCGTGGCCGAGCGGGTGCGGCGGATGGAGGAGTCCGGGGTGATCACCGGCTACCACGCCCGGGTGGACCCGGCCCGGGCCGGGCGCGCGGTGGCGGCGCTGATCAGGATGTCGTGCTACGGGCCGCGGTGCGTGCTCCGCGACGAGCAGGCGCTGGCCTGGCCGGAGATCCTGGAGGTGCACCGGGTGACCGGGGAGACGTGCTGCCTGATGCGGGTGTCGGCCGCCTCCATGACGGCCTTCGAGGAGCTGATCGACCGGCTGGCGCCGTACGGTCACCCGTCGAGCATGATGGTGCTCTCCAGCCCGGTCCCCTGGCGCCCGCTCTCCCCCTGAGCGGCCGCTTCCCCGTCCGGGCGGCCGTTCAGGGGGAGAGCGGGGGCCGGGGACCCCGGAGGACCCGGTCGGCGATCGCCCTCGCGGCGGCCCGCCAGATCGGCGAGGCGGGGTCGATCACGTCGAAGTGGTCGCCGGTCGCCTCCAGGTACGTCACGTCGTCGCCCGCGGCGCGGGCGGCCCGCGCGTAGCGGCGGCCCAGGTCGACCAGGTCGAGGTCGTCCCCGTCGCCCTGGACGACGAGCTGCGGGACCTTCAGCGGCAGGCGCTCCAGCGGGCTGGAGCGGGCGTAGACCTCGGGCGCCTCGCCGACCGGGCCGCCCAGGGCCGCGGCGACCGCGCCCCCCGCTGAGGTGGCGGCGGTCGCCCCTCCACCAGGTCGAAGCACCCCCCGCCAGGGAGACCGCCAGCGCGACCCGGCCGTCGTCGGCCGCCGCGCGCAGGGCGAGCTGCCCGCCCGCGGAGTGGGCCGATCACCACGACCGG
>NZ_CDRNDK010000669.1:0-2650 GCF_977012225.1 Planomonospora algeriensis
GGAACCCGGCCTATTCACGATGAACAGGAACAAAAGCTAACAAAACTCCCTCTCAGGCGGCACGAAGGCTCAGGCGGCACGAAGGCTCAGGCGGCACGAAGGCTCAGGCGGCACGGAACACGACGGTCGTGGTGAACGTCGTGCCGTCGACCTGCAGGACGTAGCAACCGGGCCCGCCGACCGTCGTCGTCCCCGGCAGATCGCTCGTCGGAGAAGCGAGCTCGGCGTAGTGGCCGCCGTGGCGCTGCTCACCGATGTAGGAGAACCTGCTGCTCGCGGTGCCCTCCCCGTCGATCCGGGCGGCCCGGACAAGGACCGGCCCGCTGTATCCCGCGCCGATCCAGCGGACCTTCTTCACGTAGGAGCCGTCGGGCCTGCGGTCGTCGGCGCGCAGTTCCAGGACGGTGCCGTCCCTGAAGTAGTCAGCGACCGGATACACCGGCCCGTCGCCGAGCACCGCCGTCGCCACGCCGGGGCCGGACCACCGGCGCGGGGCGGTGGTGGGGCATCCGCCCCCCGCCGGGATGCGGGGGATCCGGAGCGCCCGGGGTGTCAACGTCGCCGAGGGCGGCGAGGCCGACGGCGGTGGAGCCGATGAAGCGGCCGGATCCCGCGGCGGCGGATCGTCGCAGGCCGCCACGGTCAGCGCGAGCAGAACGAGCGCTGTCACCTGCCTCGGTGCCTTCATCAGAGCCACTATCACCCAGAACGTCCACGCTGTCACCGTCGACGGGAAAGTGCGGCGGCTTCAGCCCGTCGGCGCGAAGCCGTGCAGCAGGGACCGGACCACCTCGTCGGGGTCGGGGAGGTCGAGGCCGAGCAGGCCCCGGTAGGCCACGAGCCCGGCGAACAGGTCGGTCAACAGCCACAGGTCGGCATCCGGGCGGAGCTCGCCGCGCCCGATCGCCCGTTCGTAGACCACCCAGGACCGGGCCATCCGATCGCGCATGCTCGTGCGGACCAGGTCGGCCACCACCGGGTCGCGGCCGGTCTCGCCCAGGACCTGGCGGCTCAGCGCGGCGAGCCGGTCGTCCCGCCAGACCGCCAGCGTGTCGACGACCACCTGCCGCAGGTCACCGGCGAGCGAGCCGGTGTCGGGGATGGCGACCCGGACGTCGAGCACCTGGGTCAGCGCGTCCAGCAGCAGGTCGCGCTTTGTCGGGTAACGGCGGAACACGCTGGCGCGACCCACCCCGGCGTGCGCGGCCACCTCGTCCATCGTCATCTCCAGGCCGCGCTGGAGCAGCAGTTCCAGTACGGCGGAGCGGATCTTCGCGTCGACGGCCGGATCGGGCCGCCGGCCTCGGGGGGACGGAGATGTCGACATATATGATACTTTCAATATCAGATACTTGGAGTATCAAGATTGAGGTGGCGTGATGAGAGTACTGGTAGCCGGTGCGGGCGTCGCCGGACTCGCCGCCGCGCGCGGCCTGGTCAGGGCGGGACACGAGGTCGAGGTGCACGAGCGGGCCCCCGCGCTGCGCACGGTGGGCGGATCGGTGACGCTCTGGAGCGGGAGCACCGGGATCCTGCGCGACCTCGGGGTCGACCTGACCGGCGTCGGGCGGCGCATCGACACGATGGAGTCGTGGTCGTCCGGCGGGCGGCCGCTGGTCACCGTCGACATCGCCGCCGTGGCCCGCCGCTACGGCACGCCGAACGTGCACCTGCCCCGGCAGCGGCTGGTCGAGCGCCTCGCCGACGGCCTGCCCGAGGGCACGCTGCGCTTCGGCTCCGCCTGCACGCGGGTGGACCCCGAGCGGGGCGGACTCGCCTTCGCCGACGGCGGTACGGCGCGCGGCGACGTCGTCGTGGGCGCGGACGGGCGCTCCTCGGTGGTGCGCGACCACCTGTGGGGCGCCGACCCCGCCCGGCTCACCGAGTGGGTCACCTGGCAGGGCTTCATCAGGCGCCCGCTCGACCTCGTCTCGTCCCATCGGGCCATCATGATCGTCGGCCGGGAGGGGCTCTGCGGCCTCATCCCGGCAGGCGAGGGACTGCTGCTGTGGTGGTTCGACCACCGGGTCGACCACCGCGAGCCGCCGCCCGCCTCACCCGCCGAGGCGCTGGCCGAGCGCTTCGGGAGCTGGGCCGCGCCCGTCCCCGAGGTGCTCGCCGCGATCGACGGGATCGACCGCTTCACCCACCACCGCCACCGCGTGCCGAAGGTCTGGGGCCGCGGTCGCGCGACGCTCGCCGGGGACGCCGCGCACTCCATGCCCCCGACCATGGCCCAGGGGGCGAACCAGGCCCTGGAGGACGGCTGGACGCTGGCCCGCGAGCTGAACGGCGCCGGTCCGGTCACCGAACGGCTCCGCCGCTACGAGCGGATCCGCTCCCGGCACGCCGCCCGGGCCGCCGACCTGGCGGCCACCGAGCAGACCGACAGGTACCGGCCGCCGGCCCTGATGCGGCTGCTCCCCGACCGGCTGGTCACCGCGGGCTACACCGCCTGGCTCCGCCGCGTCAGCACCTACCTCGGCAGCACCGCCTGATCCCGGCCGAACGGTCCCGGACGGCCCGGAGCGGTCCCGAGCGGCGTCGCACCACCCCGTCAGGCGCCGGGCGGGCGCGCCCCGGCCTCCGCGGCGCCGTCCTCGTCCGCGGGACCCTCCCCGGTGAAGCCGCGCAGCCTCCGGGCTGAGCA
>NZ_CDRNDK010000670.1:0-2648 GCF_977012225.1 Planomonospora algeriensis
CCCGCCGGGGTCCCCGTCCCGGGCCCTCCGCCCTCCGCCGACCGGACGGACCCGCCCCGTGTCCGGGGCCGTCGGAGCGTCCCGCCCCGCGTCGTGGACGCCCCGGAGAAACCGGCGCCGCCACCACGGACACCGCCACCGGCACCACCGCCGGCCGCGCGGAGCGATCCGCGCGGCCCGGCGGCCGTTCAGCCCGCGACCAGCCTCTGCAGGCGGCGGGCCTCACGCACCACCGCGCTCGTCCCGCCGCGCTCCACGACGGCGGCGAGCCCGGGAACCTCCGGCCGGGCCCCCTCTCCGGTGAGGCCGGTGAGGGAGTCCTCGACGGACCCGGTGAGGGAGGCCGCTCTCACCGCCACCCCGAGCAGCCCGCCCAGCCCCGCACGGGGCCGCTCCCCCATGTCCGGAAGCAGTTCGGGGAGGGCCCCGGCGAGGATCCGCCACACCTCCGCGTGCATCCCGGCGGACACGGCGCTCTCCAGCGCCGCGACGGCCCTGCTGAGCTTCACCAGGCCCGCACGGACCAACCGCCCGAGCGCCCGGCCGAGCTCCGGCACGGGCAGCCGCCCGCGCGCGGTCAACGTGATCATCGCGTCGAGCACCACCGCCCGCTGGGCGGGGAGCCTGTGGCCCAGACCGAGGACGATGGCGTTCGCGGTGGCCGCACCGACGGGGCCGTCACCGTGGACCAGCGTGGAGAGCGCCCGGAACCGGCCGTCGGTGCTCTCGACGAACAGGGGAAGGCACTCCAGCAGGTGCGCGGCCACGACCTCCGGATGGGACGGCATGACGGCCGGCCACCAGTCCGTGTCCCGGGAGTACCCGAGGTATCCGGCCAGCGGCTCCACGGTCCGGCCCTCGGCCGCCAGGGAGGCCAGGAGCGCGGCGGCGGAGGTGCCGGAGTTGCTGCGCTCACTCCAGCCCAGCGCGGCGGCGACGCCCTGGGCGTGGAAGATCCGGGGGATCATCACGTCCAGCAGCGGATCCTCGTGCGGCGGCACGGCGCGCCAGTGCCACCACTGCCCCGCCGCCAGCCGCCATGCCCATCCGACGGTGAACGCGTCGTTGCCGGGCGGTTCGATTCCGGTCTCGGTCACCAGCCCGGCCGCCAGCGTCCAGCCGGGCACGATTTCCCACCGGTCCCAGATCCGGCCGCCTGCTCCATCACCCGCCAGCGGTCGTCCACCTCCCCGAAGAGACGTTCGGCCAGGTGACCGGGGAGCTGCACGGCCACCGCCCGCCTGCCCAGCTCACCGAGCGAGGCGAGGAACCCCGCCAGCCCTTCGTCGTCCCGGTCCTCGATGCGCTCGACCACCTCGTGCCAGGGATTCATCCCGCCACCTCCGCAGACATGGCCGGGACGTTATCGATCACCTACGACAGCCGGGGGTCGCGCACGCGACAGTCCGGGAACCACGCCCGACACTCCGGGGGCCGCACACGACACTCCGGGAACCACATCTGGGCGATCCAGGAGAAAGGGCCACACAGCAGGCCTTCGGCCCCGTTCGACCGGTTCCCCCGCACAGGGCAGGCCATCAGCCCAGGGCGGCCAGTTCCTCCTCGCTCAGCTCCAGCTCGGCGGCACGCACCGAGTCGAGGATGCTCTCCGGGCGGCTGGCTCCGGGGATCGGGATCACGACGGGGCTCCTGGCCAGTTCCCAGGCGAGGCAGACCTGCTGGGGTGAGACGCCCCGCGCGGCCGCCACCTCGGCGAACGGCCCGCCGAGCCCGGCCGCCGACGACATGCCGCCCAGCGGCGACCAGGGCAGGAAGGCCACCCCCAGTTCGGCGCAGACGTCGATCTCCGGCTCGCTGCTCCGGAACCGCGGCGAGTACTCGTTCTGCACGCTCGCCAGCCGCCCGCCGAGGATCTCGTGGGCCGTCCGGATCTGAGCCGGGTTCGCGTTGGAGATCCCGGCCAGCCGGATCCTCCCCTCGTCGAGCAGATCGCGCAGCGCGCCGATGGTCTCCTCGTACGGCACCGCGGGGTCGGGCCGGTGGTGCTGGTAGAGCCCGATCGCCTCGACCCCGAGCGCCTTGAGCGACCGCTCGCACGCCTGACGCAGGTGGTCGGGGTGCCCGTTGACCCCCCAGCCGCCCCGGGGGTGCGCGTGTGCCCGCCCTTGGTGGCGACCAGGACCGCGTCGCGGTCACCCGGCCACAGTCTCAGCGCCTTGGCCACCAACCGCTCGTTGTGACCGACGTCGTCCGAGGACGGGGTGTAGGCGTCGGCGGTGTCGACCAGGGTGACACCCGCGTCGAGCGCGGCGTGGACGGTCCTGATGGACTGGGCCTCGTCGGGCATGTGCCCGGCCACCGACATCGGCATGGCGCCGAGCCCGATCGCGCCGACGCCGAGGTTTCCGATCGTGCGTTTCTCCATGCGGCCCATCCTGCGGCCTGGAGTCCGCTCCAGGTCAAGGACCGGCCCCGTCCACACGCCGGTCCGGTCCGCGGCCCGGAATCCCTCCTCCCGGTCCGGCTCCCGCCCGTATGACGGGCCCGGGACCGGCTCTGGCCGCGTGACGGGGCCGTCATCGGTTCGCCTCAGCGACGCCCGTGGTGCTTGTGCTTCCCGTAGTTGCCGTAACCGTAGTTGCCGTAACCGCCGTAGTTGTTCTTGTGCTTGCCGTAACCGCCGTATC
>NZ_CDRNDK010000671.1:0-2645 GCF_977012225.1 Planomonospora algeriensis
ACACCCCGCCACCGCACCCGCGGTCACGGCCTGAACGCCGCCGACGAGAGCGGCGGCGAACCCCGTCACGCCGACCGCGGCGGCGGCCGCGGCCGGCAGAGGTATCCGGGGATCACGCCAGCGGATCAATGTCGTCTGCCCATCCAGTGTCGATTCGTCCCGCTCGCGCGGCGTTCCTCTGCCCGTCGCGCTCACGGTGCCCCTCGGGCACGTCGTCCTGTGTCTCCGTGCCTCCGAGGTCCCCGGAGAGCACAGGGCCAGTGTGTGCTCTCCGTTGAGCGCCGGAGGTGACAACACCGCAGTCGTCACCGTTCTGATAACCATGCGAGCGATCAGTGTCGCAGGAGACCACGATATCCACCGAAGGTCACGGAGCAGCCACGGTCCGGATTCCTTTTCTCGCCTGCCTTTCTGTGTCAGTAAGACCCGGTAATGACGTTCTTGAGCGGCTCACCTGCGAGGTAACGCAGCAGTTGCGAACGGAGCAGGCGCAGCGTGCGCCGGCCCGAGGCGGGAGTGCTGCCCGCGACGTGCGGGGTGAGGAAGACCCCGGGGGCCGTCCACAGCGGGTGGCCCGGCGGCAGCGGTTCGGGGTCGGTCACGTCGAGCGCGGCCGCGATCCGGCCCTTCTCCAGCTCGGCCACCAGCGCGCCGGTGTCCACCACCCCTCCCCGGGCCGCGTTCACCAGCAGCGCGCCGTCCTTCATCGCGCCCAGGAACGCCGCGTCGACCAGCCCGGCGGTGTCGGACGTGGCCGGGACCAGCAGCACCACCACGTCCGCCCGGGGCAGCAGCGCGGGCAGCTCGTCCTGCCCGTGCACGCCCGCCCGCGCGGTCCTGGCCACCCGGACCACCTCCACCTCGAACCCGGCCAACCGCCGCTCCAGGGCCTCGCCGATCGAGCCGTAGCCCACGATCAGCACGGTCGAGTCGGCCAGCACACCCGTGTGGCGGTAGGTCCACTCCCCCCGCTCCTGGGCCCGGACGAAGCCGGGGAACTCCCGCAGCACCGCGATCATCGCGCCGACCGCCCACTCCGCGGTGCCCGCGTCGTGCACCCCCCGCGCGTTGCACAGCGTCACCCCCTCCGGCAGGTGCGGCCGGTACGGCTCCACCCCGGCGGTGACGGTCTGCAGCAGCCTCAGGCGAGACATCCGGCCCAGCAGTTCGGCGACCCCCTCCACCGGGACCAGCGGCGGGATCCAGACCTCGACCTCCTCCGCCCCCGCGGGCGCCGGCCCGCGACCGTCGTAGACGACGCACTCCACGTCGGGCAGATCGCTCAGGACATCGGCGGCGGCTTCGGAGGGAACCCAGATCTTCATGGCATGGATTATCGCCGTGCGCGGTCGTGAGCCCTTCCGCGGCACCGGTCAGGTATGGATGGAGGATGGACGAGACGGGAGACGCCCGTCGAGGACCCCGGCCCTGAGGCCGGAGCCGCCACGCTGGAGGCGATCGATGACCGGCATGACCTCATACGGCACGGGCCGCGCACGCTGGGCGGCCCTCGTGATCGCGGCGTCCGCCGCGCTGGCGGGCGGATGCTCGGAGGCCCCCGCCGCCTCCCAGTCGACCCGGCCCTCCCCGCCGCCGGGATCACCGGCGGCGACCTCCGCGGCCGCCGCGCCCCGCGTCCTGGCGGGGAGGCTCTCCGTGCCCTGGGGGATCGCCTTCCTGCCCGGCGGCGACGCGCTGGTGACCGAGCGGGACACCGCCCGGCTGCTCCGGGTGACGGCCGCCGGGAGGGTCACCGAGGTCGCCAGGATCGCCGGCGTCCGCCCGGACGGCGAAGGCGGCCTGATGGGCGTGGCCGTCTCCCCCTCGTTCGAGCGGGATCGACATGTCTTCCTCTACTACACCGCCGCCTCCGACAACCGGATCGTGCGCTACCGCTACGACCGCGCCCTGACCGGCGCCACGGTCGTCCTCGACGGCATCCCGAAGGGCGCCATCCACAACGGCGGCCGCCTGGCCTTCGGACCCGACGGCTATCTGTACGCCTCCACCGGGGAGGTCGGCGACCGCGCCCTCGCCCAGGACCGGGACTCCCTCGCCGGCAAGATCCTGCGCATGACCCCGGGCGGCGATCCCGCCCCCGGCAACCCGTTCTCCAGCGTGGTCTGGAGCTACGGCCACCGCAACGTCCAGGGCCTGGCCTGGGACCCGGCGGGGCGGATGTACGCCAGCGAGTTCGGGCAGAACTCCTCCGACGAGCTCAACCTGATCACCAAGGGCGGCAACTACGGCTGGCCCGAGGTGGAGGGCACCGGCGGCGGCTCCCGCTTCATCGACCCGATCGCCACCTGGCGCCCCGTCGAGGCCTCCCCCTCCGGCCTGGCCTACGCCGACGGCTCCCTCTGGATGGCCGCCCTGCGCGGCGCCCGGCTCTGGCGCGTCCCGCTCACCGCGGACGGCAGGGCCGGTGAGCCCGTCCCGCTCTTCGCCGACCGGTACGGCAGGCTCCGCGCGGTCGCCGCCGCGCCCGGCGGCTCCCTGTGGTTCGGCACCAGCAACAAGGACGGCCGCGGCTCCCCCGCCGCCGCCGACGACCGCCTCTTCACACTCGCCCCCTGACCCCGGCGCGGGTGTGGCCGGGGTGGGTGCGGCCGGGTCCCGGGTTTTGTGCGGTGGCCGGGGTGGGT
>NZ_CDRNDK010000672.1:0-2644 GCF_977012225.1 Planomonospora algeriensis
GGGCGCGGCGGGCGCGCTCCTGGCCGGTCTCCCGGACGCGCGGCGGGAGCGGCGGGCCTGGCGCCCCATGTCCTGCGGGCGCTCTCCCTCGGGGTGCGACGATCCTGGACTCACGACCTATGAGCTTGCCTTGACCGGGGGGGGTGGTCCGCAACCAGAACGGGAGATCCGGATGGTTTTCCCCGGGGAGTCCCATGACCTTTTCATGACCTATCGCCTGATTACCGGGGGCTTTCCCGATATCAAAGTTAAAAATATGACTTTGGTCACATAAATGTTGATCTGCAACACGGACCTCCGCGGCCCCGCGGACGCGGCGCTCCCCGGCCGCTCCGACCCCGCCGGGCCCCCCCTTCCGCCCTCCAGCCGACCACGTCACATTTTCATGACATGTAGGGCGTTATGGGGTGTTGGAAGAATAATGACCGGGTGGCCGGCATACTTCTCGTCGAAGACGACCCCTCCGTCCGGACCGGTCTCGAACTGGCACTGGCCCGGCAGGGGCACTCCGTGACCTCCTACGCCACCGGCGAGGAGGCGCTCGATCACATCCGGTCGCGCCGCCCGGAGATCGCCGTCCTGGACGTCATGCTGCCCGGGATCGACGGCGTCGAGGTGTGCCGCCGGATCCGCAGGATGGACCAGCTGCCGGTGATCCTCCTCACCGCCCGGGGCGACGACCTCGACGTGGTCGTCGGCCTGGAGGCGGGAGCCGACGACTACGTGGTCAAGCCCGTGGAGCCGCGGGTGCTGGACGCCCGGATCCGGGCGGTCCTGCGCCGGGCCGAGTCCGTCTCCTCCGACCGCGTCACCTTCGGCGACCTGGTCATCGACAAGGGCGCGCTGAAGGTCTCGCTGGCCGGTCACGAGATCCACCTGACCCCCACCGAACTGCGCCTGCTGCTGGAACTGGTCCGCCACCCCGGCCAGGTGCTCAACCGCCGCTACCTGCTCCGGGCCGTGTGGGACCACACCCACGCCGCGGACTCCCGGCTGGTGGACGCCTGCGTGCAGCGGATCCGCGCCAAGATCGAGCCCGTGCCCGCCGAGCCCTCGTTCATCCACACCGTGCGGGGCTTCGGCTACCGGTTCAGCCCGCCGTGAAGCGGGTCTACACCGGGCTGCGCGGACGGCTGGTCATCGCCTTCACCGTGATCGCCGTCACCGCCTCCGCGCTCGTCGCGGGGATCGGCTACGAGCTCGTCAAGAACCGGGTCATCGAACGGGCCGAGGAGGTGGCCGTGGCCGACGTGCGCGAGACGCTCCAGGGCACCCGGGTGCCCATCGGCGCCCTGTGGCCCGGGGACGGCCCGCCGACCGACCTGGAGATCTCCGCCCTGCAGATGAGCCTGCGGGCGCAGAGCCGGGCCGTGGTGGTCGTCTACGAGGACTACCTGTACCCCGACGGGGAGTTCGGCATCGGCGACGTCCCCGCCGACCTGCGCGCTCGGGCCGCGGGCCGGATGGTGACCAAGCGGCAGGAGATCCGGGGCGGCATGTGGCTGGTGATCGGCACCCCCGTGTGGCGGGTGGAGCCCATCCACATCGCCCAGCCCACCGGCATGAGCGTCTTCGTGTTCGTCCCCCTGGCCCAGGAGGAGCAGCTCCTGAGCGGCATGCGCCGGCCGCTCGCGACGGCGGGCGCCATCATGCTCGCCGTCGCGCTCGCCGTGGCCCTGTTCTCGGCCCAGCGCGTGCTGCTCCCGGTCCGGCGGCTCGGTTCCGCCGCCCGCGCGCTCGGCGCCGGGCATCTGGACACCCGGCTCCCCGTGCGCGGGCAGGACGAGCTCGCCGAGCTCACCGCGACGTTCAACGACACCGCCGCCGCGCTGGAGCGGAGCGTGTCCGAGCTGCGGGCGCTGGAGGCGATGTCCCGCCGGTTCGTGGCCGACGTCTCCCACGAGCTGCGGACCCCGCTGACCGCGATGACCGCGGTGACGGACATGCTCTCCGAGGAGGCCGAGCGGCTGCCCCGCGAACCGGCCACGGCCGTACGGCTGGTGCTGCGCGAGATCGAACGGCTCCGCACCCTGGTGGAGCAGCTCATCGAGGCGAGCCGGTTCGACTCGGGCACGGCCACCCTCAACCTGGAGACCGTGAGCGTCGCCGACGCGGTCCGCGACTGCCTGGAGATCCGGGGCTGGTCGGAGCAGGTGGAGGTGGAGGTCCCGGCGGGACTGGCCTTCTCCGTCGACCCCCCGCGCTTCGACGTCATCCTCGCCAACCTGGTCGGCAACGCCCTGCGCCACGGTGAGCCCCCGGTCGTGGTCACCGCCCGCGCCACCGCCCACGGCCTGGAGGTGAAGGTGCGCGACCATGGCGGAGGGATCCCGCCGGCGGATCTGCCGCACGTGTTCAACCGCTTCTACAAGGCCGGCCGGAGAGGCGACGGCAGCGGACTCGGGCTCTCCATCGCCCGCTCCAACGCCCAGTTGCACGGCGGGACGATCTCGGTGCGCCCGCAGCGGCCGGGCACGCTCTTCACCGTCTGGCTGCCCTCCGCGCGCCCCTCCGCACGAGCCGCCGCGCAGGCCCTCGCATGAACTCCCGCACGACCCTCCCTACGGGCCCCCGCACGGCCCTCCGCACGGCCTTCCGCGCAGGCCCCCGCACGGCCCTCCGCACCCGCCCGGGGCGGACCGCC
>NZ_CDRNDK010000673.1:0-2630 GCF_977012225.1 Planomonospora algeriensis
CGATCTCGCGGGCCAGGTGCTCGATGTGGCGGAGGTATTCGGGCTCACTGAGGTCTGGGCGGGGCACCGTGTCAGTGTGGCATCGCGGTTCGGGCCGAGGCAGGTAGGTCATCTGCGCCGTGGCGGACGGAACGATCAGGCTCTTTGCCCAGCCACCATGAAGCCGGCTCTTCTGGACGGGGATCGTCCCAGAGTCGAGGTCCCCGCTGGAGGGGTGAGAAGCGTCGGAGTATCACCGTCACAATAACGGCGACGAGCAGGACGATGCAGAGCAGCAAGCCGACGAGCACGGCCACGTTGTGCACGGCTTCATAGGCGAAATAGAAGAGGAACTCGCCGAGGGAGAAGTCGAGGGGTCTGCCGTCTGCTTCGGTGGGAGTCAAAGCCGCTCCTCAGCTATGCGCGCGGTGTGCACGGTGAGGGTACATCGGCGATGGGCGGAGTGTCTTGGGCCGTGTGCGAAGGCGCGGCCCGCGTGCGGGGAGTCGGTTGCGTACGGCGGGGCCGACGGTCGGTGCGCGGCCCGAGTGCGGCCCCGGCCGTGACCGGCCCCCAGGCCGGCATGCGCGGCCGGGGTCCGCGACGCTGGGCGTGCGGTGCCGCGCCGCGCCGCCGCTTGATCACCTATAAGAACAATTCGGCAATGACGTAGGACCGGGAGTCTGCATGTGCCGATTTTGCCGTGAGATCACCATTCCGGACGATTGCCCGCACTCGCCGTTCAGATCATGGCTGAGGGCGCCGCACGACGGAGATCAAGGACTCTCCGTCCGCCTCACGGCCTGCGAGACCGGCTGCCTCACGGATCTGATCGTCCGTCACGGACCTCGCCAGTTCGATGGCCTCATGAACGCCGTCACCGTTGCCGACGTCCAACATCTTGAGGAACCAGCGGACGGCCTGGACCGCATCGCGGCCGGCTCCGATGCCGTCGCGATACCGGATCCCGACTGCGAACATCGCTCCGGCGTGACCACCCTCGGCCGCCGCCAGGTACCACCGCAGAGCCTCCTCGTCACGGTCCAGGGCGGAGAACCAGTCACCCAGTCGGGCATTCGCCTCCTTGATCCCGCACGCGGCGGCGGATCGCAGTAGCGCCATCACCTCATCCGAGGACATCCGTTCAGCGACCTTGCCCCGGAGGTGGAGCATCGCCAGGTTGTACATCGCCTCCGGGTCCCCGGCGGCAGCCGCAGCCTGGAACAGGCTCACCGCTTTCTCGAAGTCCTGTGGCACGCCCAGGCCGGACGCGTAGAGGTGTCCGAGTCCACGCTGTCCGGCGGGGTGTCCCTGGTGGGCCGCGAGTCTCCAGAGCCTCAACGCGGCGCCGGAGTCATTGTCATGCTCCAGTGCGATGCCGCCGAGGACGCTCTGCGCTTCGGCGTCTCCCGCCTCGGCCGCTGCCGTGAGAGGGCCCCTGAGGTGATCCAGCGCCGCACGGCCTTCCTCGTCACCTTGCAGCGCAGCCGCCAGGGCCCATCGAGCCCATTCGGTGACTTCGAGGGAGATGTTCATGGTTCGCTCCTCATCGGAACGACCTTGGCATAAGCCAGGAGCGCGAAACGCCAAAGCGAAAGGGCTTCGGCGCCTTCAGCGACAGACGGACCGTCCACGCCAAGGACAAGACCACGGGTGAGCTCGTGTGGCAGGCCGCGGGTGATGGGCACCGACCCGGCAGAGTCGGCAGGACTCGGAGTGGGCGTGCTGCTCAAGGTCTACGCCAAGTGCATCGACGGCGGTACGGAGATCGCCAACCGGCGCATCGAGGATGCATCGGCGGCGTGAGTCGACAACTTACGGCGAGAGGATCCCGGTCATCCCGGGCCCCTCTTCTTTTCCACTGAACGAAGTGCCCCTTCATGGGAAGACTCAGCCGCACGTCGCCGCGGTCGAAGGTGAGAGCGGCCCGTGACCCCGTTCAGCGAACTGTGAGCACCTCATGTCCCCTGAGTCTCCCGATGTCTCCGGTGAGCTCGTATCCCCCCTGACGCCGTCCGGGATCGAGTTCCTGTTCCTCCTCGCTCCCTGATCAGCGGAGTCGTCATGTTCGTGGTGATCTACCTGGCCGTCTGGGCCGCGCTGGCCACCCACGACCGCCGCAAGGCACGCCGGCTCCAGCGGACACCGTCATCGGACCGCGGTATCCATCACCACTGCACCACCTGTGGTTCGGTCTGAGGTCCCGTGTCCGACGCCGATGATCAGAGCAGGCGGCGCAGTAGGAGGGAGGACTGGGAGACCGGGATGTGGGTGTTCGTCTTCGGGCCGTTCTTCGTCATCCACGGCGTTCACGACGTGATCACCCATGACGGCTGGATGGAGTACGTCTTCGGCCCCATCTTCCTGATCTTCGGGGCCACCTCCTGGTGGAAACACGCGAAGATCGCCTGGAGGCACGTGAAGGAATCCCGCCACCACCCGGTCTGACCTGGGCGAACGCAGCCGGTTCCATCCCGCGGATATCCCACGACCAGCGACATGCGGAGGCTCAGAGCGGCACACGGCTGCACGCCCCAAAAACGGTCAACGGCGCCTCACCCGGACAGAAGCCCTGGTCAGACGCCGTTTCGCGTGCTCAGCGGAGAGCGTGGGATTCGAACCCACGAGGACCGTCACCGGCCCTAGCGGTT
>NZ_CDRNDK010000674.1:0-2603 GCF_977012225.1 Planomonospora algeriensis
CTGGCCCGCAGTGCCGACCAGGACGGCCGGAGCGCCGCCGCCGACCGGCCCTACCGGTCGGCGAAGCCGTCCAGAGCGGCCAGGACCTCCTCGCGCATCGCGTCGCTGCCGGTGTGGCCCGAGTCCTCCACGACGACGAGCCGCGCGCCGGGCCAGACCCGGGCCAGCTGCCAGGCGGTCTCCAGCGGCGAGCCCAGGTCGAAGCGGCCGTGCACGAGCACGCCGGGGATGCCGGCCAGCCGGTGCGCCTCGCGCAGCAGCACCCCCTCCTCCAGCCAGGCGGCGTTGGAGAAGTAGTGGCTGCAGATGCGCACGAGGGCCAGCAGGTCGGCGGGCGGGCGGTCGCTGTAGGCGTTCGGCGTGCCGTTGGCCTCCAGGGAGATGACCGCGTCCTCCCACGCCGTCCAGTCGCGGGCCGCCTTGGCCCGCACGGCGGGGTCGGGGTCCGACACCAGGCGCGCGTAGGCGGCCAGCAGGCCGAACAGGTCGTCGGGACCACCGGTACGCCGGTCCTCGGGGACGCCGTCGCGGAAGCGCTCCCACTGCTCGGGGAAGAACCGCCCGACGCCGCGGTAGAGCCAGTCGATCTCGGAGCGGCGGGTCATGGTGACGCCGCAGACGACCATCTCCGACACCCGCTCGGGATGGGCCTGGGCGTAGGCGAGCATCAGCGTGGAACCCCACGACCCGCCGTACAGCAGCCACCGCTGCACGCCCAGGTGCCGGCGCAGCCGCTCCATGTCGGCGACCAGGTGACCGGTGGTGTTGGCGGTCAGGTCGGCGGCCGGGTCGGCGGCGTGCGGCAGGCTCCGGCCGCAGTTGCGCTGGTCGAACAGGATGATGCGGTAGCGCTCGGGATCGAAGCCGCGGCGCTGGCCCGGCGTGCAGCCCGCGCCGGGGCCGCCGTGGACGACGAGCGCGGGCTTGCCCGCGGGGTTGCCGCAGACCTCCCAGTAGACGAGGTGGCCGTCGCCGGTGTCGAGGTGGCCGTGGTCGTAGGGCTCGATCGGAGGGTACATCGCCTCAAAATACAACAGCACTGTCACATTTACGAAGGGAGGCCGCCGCGTGCGCCGCCCGGCGACCAAGGCTGGTCACGGCTGGTCACGATAGGCGCTCTGGTCGCGGACCTGATGCCGGCATGCTCCACAACCGCACCGCGCCACCCGTACCGGCGGCGGCCAGCAGCCGGCCCTCGGGATGGAAGGCCAGCGCCGGGACCTGGCCGGAACCGCTCAGCGGCTCCCCGAGCGGCCGGACCGCCGGGACGTCCCACAACCGCACCGTGCCGTCCTCGCCGCCGGTCGCGAAGAACCGGCCACCGGGGTGGAAGGCCACCCCCCACACGCAGTCCCCGGCATGGCCGATCGACGGCTCTGCGACGAGACCGCCGGTCGTGACGTCCCACAGCCGCACCTGGTTCAGGTCGTAGCCGACGCCGGCCAGCAGGCGTCCCCCGGGGTGGAAGGCCACCCCGTGGACGGATCCGCTGCGGGCGCCCGGAAGCCGGCCGACGAGCCGGCCGGTGGCGCCGTCCCACAGCAGCACGGCACGGCCCGCGGTGGTGGCCAGCAGCCGCCCGTCAGGCGAGAAGGCCACCGCGTAGACGGGCCCCTCGGCGCCGCTCAGCGGTTCACCGGCGGACCGGAGGGCGGCGGTGCGCCACAGCCGCGCCGTGCCGTCCTGGCCCGCGCTGGCCAGCAGATGCCCGTCGGGCGAGAAGGCCAGCGCGGTGACGCCTTCACCGTGGCCGCGCAGCGGTTCACCGGCGGGCTGGAGGGCGGCGGTGCGGCACACCCGGATCGTGCCGTCCGACCAGCCCGTGGCGATCAGGTGGCCGCCGGGGTGGAAGGCCACCGCCCACGCCTGCCCGGCGGGGTCGATCAGGGGCTGGCCGGCGGAACGGCCGGTGGCGGTGTCCCACAGCCGCACCGTGCCGTCCTCGCCGGCCACGGCGAAACACCGGCCGTCAGGATGGAAGGCCACGTCCGCCGGCATGCAGCGGCCGATCGGGACGTCCCGGCACTCATCCTCGGCCTGAGGGCCGAGGCCCGCTGCGGACCTTCGGTAAGGAGTCATGGCGACCGGAGGATAGCCCGGGGCGTGGCCGACGGGCCACCACGACCCCCGCCGCCCTCACCGAAGCGCCTGCGGATCCCGCATTCCAGAAGGGACCGATACCCCGTTCCGGACACGCTGCGAGCACGCTCCCACCCAACGCGGTCATCGATGAGGTCCGGCCGGGCCGGCCGGTCAGGCACCGGGTACGGCCGCTCCTGGCGAACACCGATCACGGCCCTTGAGCGCGGCCCGGACTCCCGGACGTCCACGGTCACCCGAAACCGGCACCGCGGCATCACCCGGCATTGTCGGTGACGGTCAGTAACATCGGCCTCCTGACGAGGAGGAGGCGCCATGACCCATCTTCTGAGCGTTCCCGTGCTGGTCACCACGGACCTGCCGCCGCAGACGGACCTGACGGCCTTCGGCCGCGTGCTGACCGGCGCGGTCGCCGCCCTGCCCTCACCCGCCGGCGCGCCCTACCCCGGCCACCTGCACGGCCAGGTGTTCTGGCTGGACCGGCCGGTGCCGCCGGCCGAGCC
>NZ_CDRNDK010000675.1:0-2591 GCF_977012225.1 Planomonospora algeriensis
TCTGTCCCGGCGAGGTCCGCCCGACGCCGCGCGAGGTGCGGGGAGCGCGCCCGCCCGGTCCGGACGCCTACGGTCGCGTAGGGAGCGGACGGCGCGGCAAACTACTGCGACATGTCATCAATAACCTCGTATGTCGCTCTTGGGGACAGCTTCACCGAGGGCTTGAACGACCACCTCGGCGGCGACCGCTACCGGGGCTGGGCCGACCGGCTGGCCGAACTGCTGGCGGCCCGCGAGCCGGGGTTCCGCTACGCCAACCTGGCGGTCCGGGGCCGCCTGATCGGCCGCATCGCCGACGAGCAGGTGCCCCAGGCCGAGGCCCTGGCGCCGGACCTGGTCTCGCTCTGCGCCGGGGGCAACGACATCCTGCGCCCCGGCGGCGCCCCGACGCGATCGCCGCGCAGCTCGACGCCGCCGTGGGCCGGCTGCGCGCCACCGGGGCCCGGGTGCTGCTCTTCACCGGCTTCGACCTCCGCCAGGTCCCGGTGATGCGCCTGGTCCACCACAAGATCGCCGTCTACAACCTGCACATCCACGACATCGCCACCCGGCACGGCTGCACCCTCGTGGACCTGTGGGCCATGGGCGTGCTCCGCGACCGCCGCGCCTGGAGCGAGGACCGCCTCCACCTGTCGGCCGACGGCCACCGCAGGATCGCGCTGCGCGCCGCCGAGGCCCTCGGCCTGCCCGTCGAGGAGGACTGGCGGGAGCCGTACCCGCCGCTGGGCCCGTCGGTGTGGGCCGAGGCGCGCAAGGAGGACCTGCGCTGGGCCCGCATGTTCCTGGCCCCGTGGGTCAACCGCCGCCTGCAGGGGCGCTCCTCCGGCGACGGCCTGGGCGCCAAGCGACCCGAGCTCGCTCCCGTGCCGATGATGTTGCCTGACCACGGCTGACGCCGGTACTCTTGCGGGCATGCGAAACCCCGGAACCCTTCAGTGGTGGCGCCGCTTCTAGGCGGCGCAGGTTTCGCATACGCGAGCAGAGGGACGGCCGCCCGGGGAGGCGGCCTTTTCTGCGTCCGCCCCCCTGGCATCGGAAAGACACCAACGAGGGGCGAGACTGCAGTGGAGACGAGCGGATATACCACCGCCGGAGGCATCAGGGTCGAGGTCGCGACGGCCGACGTCCCGGAGAGCGTGCTCGACGACGTCGTCGGCACGCTGGGGGAGCGGCGCGGGGGCGTCCTGTCCTCCGGGATGGAGTACCCCGGCCGCTACAGCCGGTGGCACCTGGCCTACGTCGATCCCTGCCTGGAGATCGTGGCCAGGGGGCGCACCGTCACCGCCCGGGCGCTGAACGCCCGGGGCCGCGTCGTGCTGCCCGCGGTCGCCTCCTGCCTGCTGGCGGCGGGCGATCCCGTCTCCGAGCCGGCCGCCGACCGGGTCGAGGTGCACGTCCCGGAGTCGGCGGAGATCCTCCCCGAGGAGATGCGCAGCCGCCGGCCCACGGTCTTCACCGCGATCCGCGAGGTCATCGCCGCGTTCAAGGGCGAGAACGAGCACCTGGGCCTGTACGGCGCCTTCGGCTACGACCTGGCCTTCCAGTTCGAGCCGATCCGGCAGGTGCTCACCCGCGCCGCCGACCAGCGCGACCTGGTGCTGCACCTGCCCGACCGGATCATGGTGATCGACCGCAAGCGGGAGACCAGCAAGGAGTACCGCTACGAGTTCACCGTGGACGGCGTCTCCACGCACGGCCTGCCCCGCGACGGCGAGAGCGTCCCGCTGCCGCCCGCCCCCGCCGAGCTCCCGGCCGACCCCGTCAAGCGCCTACGCCCAGGTCGTCGCCGCGGCCAAGGAGAAGTTCGTCCGCGGCGACCTGTTCGAGGTCGTCCCCGGGCAGGTCTTCCACGCCCCCTGCACCGACCCGGCCGCCTTCTACCGGGGGCTGCGCAAGGCCAATCCCGCGCCGTACGAGTTCCTGTTCAACCTCGGCGAGGGCGAGCACCTGGTCGGCGCCTCCCCGGAGATGTACGTCCGGGTCAGCGGCGACCGGGTGGAGACCTGCCCGATCTCCGGCACCATCGCCCGCGGCGGCAACCCGGTCGAGGACGCCGAGGCGATCCGCACCCTCCTGTCGAGCGTCAAGGAGGAGTCGGAGCTGACCATGTGCACCGACGTGGACCGCAACGACAAGTCCCGCATCTGCGTGCCCGGCAGCGTCCAGGTCATCGGCCGCCGGCAGATCGAGATGTACTCCCGCCTGATCCACACCGTGGACCACATCGAGGGCCGCCTGCGCCCCGGGTTCGACGCCCTCGACGCCTTCCTCACCCACATGTGGGCCGTCACCGTCACCGGCGCCCCCAAGACCTGGGCGATGCAGTTCATCGAGGACCATGAGGCCACCACCCGCCGCTGGTACGGCGGAGCGGTCGGCTACATCGGGTTCGACGGCTCCATGAACACCGGCCTGACCCTGCGCACCGCGCAGATCAGGGAGGGGGTCGCCACCGTGCGGGCCGGGGCCACGCTGCTGTTCGACTCCGACCCCGACGCCGAGGAGCGGGAGACCGAGCTCAAGGCCAGCGCCCTGCTCGGCGCCCTGGCCGCGGTCGGCGCGCGGTCGAGGCGTCGGGCACGGCGGTCAAG
>NZ_CDRNDK010000676.1:0-2587 GCF_977012225.1 Planomonospora algeriensis
CCGCGGGCGCGCAGCAGCCGGGCCAGCCGGTTGGCCCGGCCGTTCAGTCGGCGTACGACAGCCGCTCCGCCTCGCAGACCAGGGCGGTCGACTCCGGTGCGCGCGCGGCCCGGCGCTCGAACGCCTCGGTCCACGACAGCTCCTGGACCGGGGGCAGGGTTCCGGCGAACCGGCCGAGCACCAGCTCGCGCTCGTCGCCGGTGGTCAGGTCGACGGTGCCCAGCGGCCGGTCGGGGGCGGTGGTCATCGCGGCGGCCATGGCCTCCAGCACGGCCAGGAGGCCCCGCTCGTGCCCGGCGAGGTCCTCGGGGCCGCAGACGGCGGCGTCGGCGTCGAAGTCGATGCGCAGGCCCTGCCCGGCGGGCCGGTCGTAGACGGCGACGGACAGGTCGCCGACCGGCCCGAGGGACAGGTAGTGGGCTGTGCCGGGCAGGTCGCCGAAGAGGATCTCCCCGTGGTAGGGCATGACGTTGACGGTGGGCCCGATCAGGGAGCGCAGGCCGTCGGGCGCCCCAGCTCCCTGGCCAGGCCCTCACCCCGGTAACGGGCGTGCGCGGTCAGCTCGCGGACCCCCGTGGTGACCGCCTCGACGAGCCGCGCGGGCGTCGTGTCCGGCCGGACGGCCAGGCGCAGCGGCAGGACGTTGGACATCAGGCCGGGGGTGTCCCGCAGCGCGGCGTCCACCCGGCCGGTCACCGGCAGGCCGAGCACCACGTCCTGCTCGCCGGTGGCCCGGTGCAGATAGGCCGCGACGGCGGCGATCGCCAGGCGGGACAGACGGGTCCCGGTGGAGGCGGCGGCCTCGCGCAGCCGCTCGGTCCGCTCGGCGGACAGCTCCACGGTGCGCCGGAGGGGCCGGGCCGTCTGGACCGGCGGGCACTCCACCAGGCGGGCGGGCTCGTCGGGCAGACCGGCGAGCCGGGCGTGCCAGAAGTCGCGGTCCGCCGCGTGCCGCGCCGAGCCGCGGTAGTCGGCGTCGCCGGAGACCAGGCTCCGCAGCGACCAGTCCCGGGTGAGCGGGTCGGCGGTTCCGGAGGCGTCCGCGGTTCCGGGGGCATCGGCCGCCGCGCCGTACAGCTCGGCGACCCGGTAGATGATCTGCAGGATTCCGTAGCCGTCGGTGAGCAGGTGGTGGTAGCGGTGGTACCACCAGACCCGGTGGGGGCCGACTCGCAGCAGCGCGTGCGTGAACAGCGGGCCGCGTGCGAGGTCGGCGACCCGGGCCAGGTCGGCGTCCATCCAGGCGCGGGCCGCCGCCTCCGGGTCGGCCTCGCCGGTCAGGTCCAGGACGTCGGGCGACCGGTCCTCGGGACGGTGGAGGGTCTGCACGGGCCGGTCCTCCGCCTCGCCGAACACCACGTGCAGGCTCTCGGCCTCCCGTACGGCCCGGCGCACCGCGGCGGCCAGCCGCGGCACGTCGGGCCCGTCCGGCAGGGGAAGGCCGTCCGGGCCGGAGGGCCTGGAGAGCTCCACATAGCAGCCGATGTTGTAGGCCGGGCTGTCCGGCTCGATCTGCTGGGCCAGCCAGATCCCGGTCTGAGCCCCGGTCAGCGGCAGCACGCGCCCGTCCTCCACCATCGTCTCCATGCCTTCCCGTGCCCCGCGACCGGGGACGTCGTCGAACGTGGGACTACTTCTTGATCAGCGGAGTGACCTGATCGACGGCGTAGGGGATGCTGAGCACCGTGTTGAACGACAGCGCGGCGCCGATCGGCGGGTCCTGGTAGGTCAGGAAGAGGTCGCGGCCCTCCTTGGCGACCTTCAGCTCCTTGTAGACCTTGTCGTTCTTGATGCGCTCCCAGGGCTCCTTGCCGGTGGTGAGCCAGACCAGCCGGTCGACCTCCAGCATGTTCAGGCCCTCGGAGCCGAACTCGGCGACGTTGGACGCGCCCGCCTGCTTGGTGATCTCCTCGGGGACGGTGAAGCCCAGCTCGGCCAGGAACGCCGACTTGGGGTCGCCCTTCTGGAAGGCGGAGTACTGCCCGGCCTTGAAGCTGTCGGCCGCGACGGCGGTCATCCCGGCCCACTGTGGGTTGTCCTTGCGGACCTGGGCGAACCGCTCGCCGATCCCGGCGATGAGCTCCTTGGCCTTGGCCTCCTCTCCCAGCGCGCGCCCGGCCAGCAGGGTCATGTCCTGCCACGGTGCGGCGTAGGGGTCGTGGCCCTTGGGCTGGGCGACCACCGGGGCGAGCTTCGAGAGCTGGTCGTAGTGCTCCTTCTGGATGCCGGAGTACATGGCGAAGATCAGGTCGGGCTTGAGCGCGACCAGCTTCTCGAACTTGACGCCGTCCTCGCGCAGGCCGAGGACGACGGGCTCGGTGCCGCCCCAGACGTCCTTGGTCCACGGCCAGTCGGTGAACGGGGTGCGCTGGAACCAGTCCACCACGCCGACCGGCTTGTGGCCGAGCGCCAGCACCGGCTCGTGGTCGCTGAGGCCGATGGTGACGATCCGCTCCGGCTTCTTCTTGATCTCCGTCGTGCCGTACAGGTGCTCGACGGTCACGGGGAAGGCCGATCCCTCGGCCGGTGCGGACGCGGTGGCGGCCGGTGCGGCCCGGCCGGCGGGCTCGTCCGCGGTGCCGCAGCC